>SLJA01000206.1 GCA_007135355.1 Wenzhouxiangella sp. | reverse complement strand
CGCGCCCGCGAGAAGGCATTGATTTCCAGGCCCTGGACAATCTTCCATTCTCCGGCTTCACAGGTGCAGGGGAAGGAGTAGATCACGCCGGGCTCGATGCCGTAGCTGCCGTCGGAGGGTACGGCCATGGAGACCCAGCTGTCGCCGTCGGTGCCCAGTGCCCAGTCGCGGATGTGGTCGATGGCCGCTGAAGCGGCCGAGGCGGCGCTGGAGGCGCCACGGGCCTTGATGATGGCGGCGCCGCGCTGCTGCACGGTCGGAATGAAATTGCCCTCGTACCAGTCCTGATCCACCAGATCCAGCGCCGGTTTGCCGGCCACCAGGGTGTGATGAATGTCCGGGTACTGGGTCGAGGAGTGGTTGCCCCAAATGCTCATCTGCCGGATGCTGGTGTGATGGACGCCGGTCTGGGCCGCTAGCTGGGCCAGCGCGCGATTATGGTCGAGTCGGGTCATGGCGGTGAAGTTCTCCGGCGGCAGATCCGGGGCGTTGGCCTGGGCGATCAGGGCGTTGGTGTTGGCCGGGTTGCCCACCACCAGTACCTTGACGTCACGGCTGGCTGCGGCGTTGAGGGCCTTGCCCTGTGGTCCGAAGATCTGACCGTTGGCGCTCAACAGGTCGGCCCGCTCCATGCCGGGTCCACGCGGACGAGCGCCAACCAGGATGGCGTAGTCGGTGTCCTTGAAGCCTTCTTCCAGGTCGGTGGTGGCAACAATGCCGGCAAGCAGCGGGAAGGCAGCGTCCTCGAGCTCCATGACCACCCCTTTAAGCATGTCCAGCGCCGGGGGAATTTCGATCAGCTGCAGGATGACCGGCTGATTGGGGCCCAGCAGGTCGCCGGAAGCGATGCGGAAGCACAGCTGATAGCCGATTTGACCGGCGGCACCGGTGATGGCAATGCGTTTGGGGTGGGTCATGGGTGTCTCCCGAAAGCTTGAGGGTTAGTGCTTTGATTTTAACGCTTCCAGAAGGAAGGATTCGAAGCAGTTTTCGATGATGTCCATGGCGTCATGCATGCTGTGATCCGTCGCCAGCAGGTGCAGTGCCGCGTCGCGGGCCCGGGCGAAGCGCAAGGCGTTCTGCCAGGGAATGAGTTCATCGTGCCAGCCATGAATCACGCTGATGGGCCCGGATTGCACCGGATAATCCTGCTCGATGAGTTCGGCCTCGGGATAGCGACTGTTCATGTACAGGGCTGGTGCAAGCAGGAACAGACCGCGGACCGGGACGCGGCAGGCAGCGGCGACCGAGACATAACCACCCATGGACGAGCCTACCAGCAAGGCGGGTTGATCAAACTGGCGCAGCTGATGGCAAAGTCGGTCGACGCGGCCGCCGGGGTCATCGCGCAAGTCGCGGTAGTCAAGCGCCAGGGTTTGGCAGCCGTGAGCCTGGGCCAGCGGTGTGAGCCGTTTGATTTTGTTGGACTGCGGACTGGACAAGTGGCCGTGGCTGAAGACCAGGTGCATTGGCGTTCCTCGGTGCGGAGTGAGTACAGGGGGTGACAGACACTCTGTGGGTCACCGATGATAGCGTCTGAGCCGCACAAGCGTGCGCCGAGGGCTTACCATGGTGCATCCCCCCAATCCGTGTTCTGTTCTCTTGCCTACTCCCCCGACAACCCGCAACCTGGCCTTGTTTTGTGATTTCGAAAACATTGCCCTGGGTGTGCGCGATGCAAAATATGCCGCATTCGATATCCAGAAGGTTCTGGAGCGCTTGTTGCTGAAAGGCAATATCGTGGTCAAAAAGGCCTATTGCGACTGGGGCCGCTACCGCGACTTCAAAGCCGCCATGCACGAAGCCGCCTTCGAGATGATCGATATCCCGCACCTGCGCCAGTCGGGCAAGAACTCGGCCGATATCCGCATGGTCGTGGACGCTCTGGATCTTTGTTATACCAAGGCGCATGTCGATACTTTCGTGGTCATCAGCGGCGACTCGGACTTCTCGCCGCTGGTTTCCAAGCTGCGCGAAAACAACAAGACGGTGATCGGCGTCGGTGTCAAAAGTTCGACCTCGGATCTGCTCACCGCCAACTGCGATGAGTTCATTTTCTACGATGATCTGATCCGCAAAAGCGAGAGCAAGCGCAAGGCGGAAACGCGCAAGAAAGCGAGCAAGAAGAAAACGCCCAGCAAGACCGAGGCGCCGGCACCCGCGCAGGACAACAAGGCTCAGGAAGCCTTTGATCTGTTGCTGGAAACCACTGAAGCGTTGTTTTCCGATCGGGACGCCGAAGAAAAAGTCTGGGGCTCGATGATCAAGCAGGCGCTCAAGCGGCGTAAGCCCGGTTTTTCAGAGAGTTACCATGGCTTCAAGAGCTTCAACCACCTGTTGCAGCAAGCCGAGAAGCTCGGTTTGCTGGAACTGCAGCACGACGAGAAATCGGGCGGCTACATCATCAAGAGCTACCGCGGTGAGGATTGAGGACTGAACCCTGAAACCTGAACCCCGAACCCTTCAAACCTCAAGCCGCCTTGTCGGTCGGCACCTGATGCAAATGCACATCCCGCTGCGGGAAGGGAATTGAACAGCCGGCTTTTTCCAGCTCGCCTTTCAACTGTTCCAGCAGTTCGCTGCGCACAACCCAGAAGTCCTCGGACTTGACCCAGGGCCGCACGGCGAAATCGATGCTGGAATCACCCAGCTCCATCAGCAGGATGGTCGGCTCGGGGTCTTTGAGGACTTTGTCGTGCGCCTGCAGCACCCGCTCGATCGTGGACCGGGCCAGCTTCAGATCGTCGCCGTAGTCGACGCCAATGATCAGGTCGATACGTCGGGTATCGTAGGCCGAAAAGTTTGTGATCGCGCTGCCCGTGATCGCGCCGTTGCCGACGATCACCATGCGGTTGTCCGGAGTCTTGAGCGTGGTGCTGAAAATGCCGACGTTCTGCACCACCCCGGATATGCCGCCGGCTTCAACGAAGTCGCCGCGGCCGAAGGGGTGGAAGGTGACCAGCATGATGCCGGAAGCGAAGTTGCTCAGGCTGTTTTGCAGGGCGAAACCAACCGCAATGGCCGCGCCACCGAGGATGGCGATCAGCGGCGTGATTTCAATGCCGAGGTGACCCACGGCCACCAGAACGACGACCAACAGCAACACCACGCTCAAGATGTTGCTGATAAAGCTGACCAGCAGGTCGTCGATACCGCGCTTGCTCATGATGCGGCTGATGCCGCCGACCACGCGGCGCGCGATCCAGCGGCCGATGATGAAGATGACGATGGCGCCGAGCAGGCGGATCCCGCCGTCGATGATGTTGTATTGGTCCAGCACTGCTATGACTTGTTCCATACTTCAGTCCCCGGAAGTTGGTGGGTGAGAGAGACGACGGGAGGGGCGCCGGGTCAGAAGTGGTCATTACCTCCTGTCAGCGTTTCCTCCATGCCATCGGCCAAGTGTGCCAGATGTTCGATGATGTATCGCAGGCCGTGTTCATCGAGCTGCTCGTACAAGAGGTTGTGGCACAGCTTGATGAAGGGTACGCCATCCAGGTCCCCCACGGCAAGATAGCCAATCCTGAGCATCAGGTTGACGCGCAGGCACTTCTCGGCCTGGTGTTCGGTCAGTGGTGCAATGTTGGATTCCAGGCGCAGGATGCGCCGATCATCGCTGTTTTTGAGTTCGGCCAGGAACACGTCCTGCCGCCGGCCCGATGATCCGACCGTGACTTCCAGGGCCAGCATGAATGGCTCGGTGTATACCACGCGAAAGTGCTCCGCGATCTGGGACTGAATCTCGGCGAAAGTCTTCATGTAGGCAGTCTCGTGTGCGCGCTTTGCAATGGGTGGGTTCGAGCTTTCATGGCTGATGTTTACTTGGGTTCCAGGCGGACCGCGCCATCCAGGCGGATAACGCTGCCGTTGTAGTAGCGATTGGCGACGATGTGCGCGGCCAGGTCGGCAAACTCTTCGCCCCGGCCCAGTCGTTTGGGAAACGGGATGGATTCTCCCAGTGCCTGCTGGACCGCTTCCGGCATGATGTCGACCATCGGCGTGTGGAACACGCCGGGCGCAATGGTCATCACGCGCACACCGAAGCGAGCGAACTCGCGCGCCAGCGGCAGGGTCATGCCGACCACGCCGCCTTTGGAGGCTGAGTAGGCGGCCTGGCCGATCTGTCCTTCGAAGGCTGCGATCGATGCGGTGTTGATGATCACGCCGCGCTCGCCGTCCTCGCCCGGGTCATTGTGCTGCATACGTTCAGCCGCGGCCTTGGCCACGTTGAAGCTGCCGACCAGGTTGACCATGACGGTGGCGCTGAAGCGCTCCAGCGGCATCGGGCCATCTCGCCCCAGGACGCGACCGGCGCCGAGGATGCCGGCGCAGTTGACCGCCACGTTCAGCCCGCCAAGCCAGTCAGCAGCCGCCGCAAGCGCTTCGGTCACGGCCGGCTCGCTGGTCACGTCGACTTTGAAAAATCGTGCGGCACTGCCGCCGAGCTCGGAGGCCGCTGCATCGGCCTTGTCGACATCGACGTCGAACAAGGCCACCCGGCCGCCATCAGCGACCAAGCGCTGCGCCACGGCAAAACCCAAACCTGAAACGCCGCCGGTAATGACGGCCTTGACTTCTGCGGAATTCATGATTTCCAGTCTCAAAGATCTGCGTATCAATGCCTTGAGCAGCAAGCCAGCCGCTGCTCAGAGAAAATCAGCGTTCATCCGCGTTCATCTGCGGTTGAACCAGGATAATCAATGTCGCTTGAGTACCGCCTGTCCGGCCCGCGAGCGCGGACGACTGAGCTCACCGGCAATCCAGTCGCCGGTTCGAGCCAGAGCGTTCAAGTCGATACCGGTTTCCATGCCAACTCCCTGCAGCATGTAGACCACATCCTCGCTGGCCACGTTGCCGGTTGCGCCGCGGGCGTAAGGGCAGCCGCCCAGGCCGGCCACGGCGGTGTCGACCACCCGGACTCCGATCTCCAGACAGGTGATGATGTTGGCCAGCGCCTGGCCATAGGTATCGTGAAAGTGCACGGCCAGCTGCGGCAGCGGAATGG
>SLJA01000059.1 GCA_007135355.1 Wenzhouxiangella sp. | reverse complement strand
CGCCTGCAGGTCAGAACCACCTCTTCGCCTGCGCGGATGCGACGGACATAATTGGACAAGTGAGTCTTAAGATCACGTACTGAAACCCTTGTGGTCATGAAGAATGTCCTTGATGTGGCCTATTCATCATATCCAATGTGGGCCAGTAGGTAATCAATTTAGCCACATCATTAAAAAAATACTGGCTGAATGGGTAAGTGCCCGCAGTCGCAGATGGGTCTCTCGGGAAGAGCGGATACACTGAGCAGCACTGCACGCAGGTAGCGATGATGTGACCACCAGGCCCGCAGGCTCCGGACTATTGATTGCCTTGGGCACTCTGGGCGCACTGGTGGCTTGGGCGGTCAGCGCCCGGCAGGGCATCTTCATGTTGTTCGATCCGGGACCGCTGCTGGCGATCCTCGTTGGCGCCGCGCTCGGCCTATTGCTGGCTTGGTGCCTGAGGCTGAGCACGCGACTTTCAGCGCTGGAGCGGCAGATTGGCGCTGCCGGAGCGAGCCGGCAGGAATCGCCGGATCGAGTTGAATCAGCACAGGTCAGCGCGCCTTCGACTGCCGGATCGATGCAAACCTCGCCGGCAGCGTCGGGCTCGGCCCTCGAGAAAGAGCGCAAGCGCAGACCGGCGGCCGGACTGGGATCCAGCGGCAGTTTCCGTTCCGCCGGAACGACTGCGCCGCGGTCGCGCCCGTTGCAATCGCGGGCCTGGAAGCTCCCGGCTTGGGTATTTGCCGGCAATCTGCCGGTGCGCATCGGCGTGCTGGTGCTGCTGGTCGGCGTGGCCGCGCTGTTGCGGTATGTCACCGAGCAGGGCTGGCTGGATTTGCCGATCGAAGCGCGTCTGGGGCTGGTTGCGCTGGCCGGGGTGGGCGGACTGGTGTTCGGCTGGGTGCAGCGCGGGAAGCGCCGCGTCTTTGCCCTGGTCATTCAGGGAGGCGCCATCGGCGTGATCCTGCTCACTCTGTTCGCCGCCGATCGCTTGTACGGCGTGATTCCGGGGTCTTTAAGCTTCGGCGTTACGGTTGCCCTGGTGGTTGGTATCGGCCTGCTGGCTGCCCTGCAGCGCGCGCAGTGGCTGGCTGTATTCGGCATGCTGGCCGGCTTCGCCGCACCCTTCGCGCTGGGCGACGGGCAGGCCGGACCAGGACCGCTGTTTGCCTGGTATGCGATCCTGAATCTGGGCGTTTTCGGCCTGGCCTGGCGGCAGCACTGGCCGCTGCTGAACCGTATCGGCTTTGGCTTTACCTTTGCGCTGACCACGCTCTGGGGTGTGCTGGCCTGGTCGCCTGAGCATGAGTCGCTGGCGATGGCGTACTGGGCCCTGTTCTTCCTGCTGTACTTCACGATTCCGATCCTCGAGGCTCGCCGCGTCAACGCCGCCGACAAGGTCGATCCGGTGCTGGTCTTTGGTCTGCCGCTGGTTGCGATCCCGCTGTATGGGCTGATTGTTGAGGGCGATCGAGCCGCGCTGGCCGGCGTCACCATTGTGGCTGCGCTGCTGTACTTGGTCAGCGCCACTTTTTTGATCCGCCGCATGAGCCGACCGGCCCTGGGTCGGGCGCACGTCGTTCTGGCGATTGCTTTGGCCACGTTGGCCGTGCCGCTGACGGTGAGCGAATACACGGTCATCCTGATCTGGGCGCTGCAGGGCGGCGCGCTGGTCTGGTACGGCTGTCGGCAAAGCTCGCGTTGGACGCGCTGGTCCGGACTGCTGCTGCAGGCTGCCGCCGCCGGCCTGTGGCTGGTCTTGTTCCTTCTGGCGCAGGCCGGCAGCGGTTGGCTCAAGTTCAATGCCGACTTCTACGGCGGCGTGGCGCTGGCCGTGGCCGCCGTGGTCAGTGCCCTGGCCTACCAGCGCGCCGGGGCTGGGCCGGTGCGCGTGGGTTTACTCACTGCCTGGGCTTTGGTTTTCTGGTTGCTGAATGGTTCTCATCAGATCGGTGTCTGGCTGAGCGACTTCGGCCGGGCCACCCTGGGCGTGGCTTTTCTGGCGCTGAGCGCCGTGGTCGCGGCCGAGCTGCATCGCCGCGCGCGCTTGATCGGCGCAGGTCTTGCGGCGACGGTGATCATGTTGCTGGCGCTGTTCAGCATATCCGAGCAGTTCGCCTATGGTGCACCGCTGGCCGGCTGGGGTAGCCTGGCCTGGCTGGCGTTGGCCCTGGCCGCCTTCCACGTCGACCGCAGCCTGTCATTCCGTTCGGCCGCGGACCCTGGGCGTCGCGTCAGGCCATGGCACGCCCTGGCGGCGCATGCGGCGGTCATCTTCGCCGTTTCGGCCAGCCTGATCCACGTGTCGCAATTCAGATTGCAGTTGGGCGATGCCTGGATCTGGCTGCTGGGAGCCGCGCCCTTGCTGGTGCTGTCGTTGTGGCTGCTCAAGCGCGATGATGCGCCGCTGTGCCATCGCTCTTTGGCGGCAGGGGACCAGCAGCTGTTGCTGGCCGGCAGCTTGCTGGCGCTCGGCGTTGGCTTGGCGTATTCGGTGTTTGCTCCCGGCGCTGCCGACCCGCTGCCCTGGCTGCCCGTGCTTAATCCGCTGGAGCTGGGCCAGTTGTTGAGTCTGCTGCTGGCGCTAGCCGCTCTGCGCGCCGGACGTCTGCACGATGTTTCCTTTGCGCCAATGCTGCTGGCCGCATTGGCGCTGCTGACGATCAGCGCCATGGCGCTGCGCGCCGTGCATCAGCTGACCGACATTGTATGGCAGTTGCCCGCTTTGCTGGATGATGCTCGGGGGCAAGCGGCCCTGACGGTGGTGTGGGCGGCGCTGGGAACCATCGCCTGGCTGTGGGGTTCGCGTCGTCGGCAATATGCAGTGTGGCTGGCGGGCGCCGTTTTACTGGGCGTTGTCCTGGTCAAGCTGTTGGTGGTGGACCGGACCTATCTATCCACGGTGGCCGGCATCCTCTCTTTCCTCGCTTTCGGCGTGCTGGCGATCGCGATCGGGTTTTTCGCGCCCGCGCCGCCGCGTTCGGCCCGTACTACGGAGACGCCTCGATGAAGATCAAGCTGCTGTTGGCCGCCCTGTTGATATGGGTCTGCGCGCTGGCGCTGGCGGCCGATCCAGATCGTTTTGCCTGGCGCTTTGAGGTCGTCGAAGCGGCTAGCGCTCCGGTGATGCGTCTCGCTCTGGGTCCTGAGCAAGTCCGCGCGCTGAATCGCAACGACGCACTCGACTGGCAAGTGGTCGACAGCCGGGGCCGGGTCGTTCCGGCCGCGCTGCTGCCGGCCAGTGCCTTCATCGAGTCGCGGTCGGAGAACAACGAGCTGGTCTTTGAGCAGTCGCCGGTCGAACTGACTGACGACCCCGTGCCGCCGCTGACTTTGGACATTGGTCGCGGCCTGGCTCGGGTCCGGATCGAGGCACCCGACCGCCACCGCATCGTCGATGACGGGCGACTGGTGTTTCAGGCCTTGATCGCCGCGCCGGACTCCGTCGAACGGGCCGAGCGGCGCTGGTTGAATTTATCCATCCAGGCTGATCAGCGCGTAGCGCTGGACTGCCGCTTTGGCGACGCTGAAGCCGAACACGCAGGCATTGACCGCTTCGTCTTTCGGGAAATCGGCGACGCCCGGCCGCGCCGTTTCCAGGGTCGTGAACCGGTTGGAACGGTACCCAGCGCCTGGCATTTAAGCTGTTTTGCCGCCCAGGCCGTGCCGGGCTTGAGCCTGGTGCGCGCGAGTCTGGAAGAAGAGCGCCGCATCGACCATCGCCGCCGCGAGATGGTTCAGCCCAGCCGCGTCGAACTTGTCGACGGTGGACAGCGACTGGAATTCGATTTGCCGGGGCCGTTCCAGGTCGACGGCTTGGCGCTGAGCAGTCGGCAGACAGGCCTGTTCAGTCAGCTGCGGCTGCAGTCACGCGCCGGCTCCGAACACCACTGGCGGGAGCGCAGTCGGATTATCTTGAGCACGCTTGCCGACAATGCTGAAGCCCTGATCAGCCGCTTCGAGCCCGCGCATGAGCGCCAGTGGCAAGCCCTGGCCACCCCGCCGCTGCCGCAGGTGCCCGACATCGAGATTCAGGTCCTGGTCGACGAAATCGCCTTCCTGGCGCAAGGCGAAGGCCCCTGGCGCCTATTGACCGGCAGTCTGGAGCCGGGCGTCGGACACATGAGCGCCAGCATTCTGAGCGATCTGATCCAGCAACAAGGCCCTGCCTGGACTTGGCCGCTGCTGGACTTGAGCGAGCGTCAGCAAGCCGCCGGCCTGGCAGCGCTAGAACCGCCTCCCGAGCCCATCGCCTGGCAGCGCTACCTGCTGTGGGCGGTGCTGATTGGAGCTTGCGTGCTGGTTTTGGGGCTGGCGCTGCGCTTGCTGCGCGGGGCTTGAGGGTTCATCTCAAGCTTGATGGCGACGCAAAAAAATGGCCGGTTTGCACCGCTTTGTAGCCGGCTACTTGTGGCAGTTGGCCGAGTGAGCAAGACCAAGCGAATCTGCGGCTTCCAGAAGCCGACGATCGCGAGTCCAAAATTTCGCGGCACCGTGGAGCATGACCGAAGCAAGGAGGTGGGCATCCACGTAGCCGATCCCGCGCCCCATCAATTGATTGCGTTCGATCAGGAACAAGACTTCTGAATCCTCAGCAACCGCGGCTTGGGGCAAATCTCTGAACAGCTTCAGTAGCTCGGCGCGATTACGGAGATTCCCGCAGGCCAATTCACCAATAACAAACGCATGCATGAGCACATGATTGCCTTCAAGCAGGTTGAAGAGCCCCGGTTCTGTCGACCTCAGATGATCGACCCAGACCGAACTGTCAACCAGGATCATGCCGGCGCGGATCGCCGACGGCTCGGGGCCTCCAGATCGGGCTCAGAGCCGCCCAGGCGCGCCAGCCGCCGCGCACTCTCGCGCTCGATCAGCGCGCGCAAGCCCTCGCGCACGAGCGCGGTCTTTTCCGCCAGCCCGGTCAGGCGCTGGGCTTCGTTAAGCAGTGCTTCATCCAGATTCAGAGTCGTTCTCACGCTAGCTCCACCGGCTCAAGTGTCATCAAAATATACATCATTTGATG
>SLJA01000275.1 GCA_007135355.1 Wenzhouxiangella sp. | reverse complement strand
ATTGACATCGGCAATGGCTGCTGCCAAAGAGGCATTCGCAGCCAATAAAGCAGCGGGCAGCAAGGCGCGGACCACATTATTGTGGTGCCCCGATTGGGCATCGGTCTTTGTGTTCATGATCAGGTCTTTGTATTGGTGGGTTGCGTATGTGTACCTTAACAGCGCTAAATTTTCTTGCCTCGCACCCGAGGGGGGCATCAAATCACCTAGATCTTTTTGCAACTTGACCGCCCCGAATTTGTCCGAGTGCCATGGTTGGTTCGGCGGTTGAACTATCTCCGTAGACCATCCTCAACAATCCCTTGGGGCTGACCGCCCCGAGCGCGCCGCACTTTTGTCCAGCTATCAATACTCCATGCACCGCTCATTTTTCGCCCTGCTGACTGTCTGTCTGGCTTTGACAGCGCCTGTCCCTCTGCCGGCCCAGGACACAGCCCCACCCGTTTTGGCGCAGATCAACCCTGCCGAGGTCGATGCGCTTGTGCAGGAAAAGGAAGCCGCGCGTGAGCGCTTGCAGCCCCTGCTGCAAGCCATCGACACCACGGCAGCGGAAACCTGGCTGGCGCAAAGCCCCGAGGAGTCACTCGCCCAACGAGCCGGCGACGAAAGCGCCGAGCAGGCCATTTGGCAAGAGGCCCTGGAGCGTGAGCAAGCAGCCGCGGATCGGGTGCGCGGAGCCCTGGAGCGAGTCGCTACCGCCAAGAGCACACCGGAGCGCTTGTCGGACTTTTTGACCCGAGTCCGCGAAACGGTCGTCCCGCTGCCGCCCATTGCAGCAGACCAAACCATCACCGCCATCGATCAGAAGCTTGCCAGCCTGGAGCGGCGGCGCCAGCAAGCGGAGCTGGAAATCGACCAGAAGCGGGTGACTTTGGCCAGACTGGACGAACAAGCGCGCGCGCAGGCCGAAACCTTCGAGCGACTCAGCCGAGAGCGGCAAGAGGCCCTGGACCAGGCTCGAGAAATCAACAATAACGGTATAAGCGAGGCCAATGAAATCGCCGCTGACACATTGGTTCGCCAGGCGGAAGCACGGATTATCGGCGCTCAGTTGGATGCGCAATCGGCAGCGCCCCGGCGCGAGGCCCTGGCGCTGGAGATCAGAGCCCTGGAATTAAAGTCTCGCTGGCTGGCGCTGCGAACCAGTCAACTGCAGTGGGAGCTCAACGAACGCTCAACCGAGGAATTGCGCAACCTGCGCGCGGAGCTGCGCCGACTGCTCAATCAGGACCCGGAAGCAGTCGAGCTATTCTCCAGCGAAATCCAAAGCCTCAACGCTCGCTTTGAGCAAATCGCCCGCACGCAGAGCCGCATCCGGCAACTGCAAGCCGACCGCGAACGCTACACCCGCCTTGAACGCGACCTGACCCAGACTCTGAGCAATGTCCAGGAGCGTCTTGAAGTCAGCGGGCTCAACGAGGCCCTGGGCAGTCTGTTGCTCGAGGAACAACGCCGTTTGCGGGATCTCGAGGAAGTCCGCCTGGGCTTAACGGCAAGAGAACGCGAGCTGGCCCAAACGCGCCTGCGCAGCATCACGCTTAGGGAGGAAGCATCGCGCCTGCCGGATAGCCCGGTCATCAGCGCCTTCGATGATACGGCCCAGCTCGCCCTGGCCCGCATCCAGCGCCAGGCACTGGCAACACAACTCCAGGCCGATGAGGCACTGACCGACCAAATCCGCCAGACCGATCTACGCGCCCGATCGGTGGTCTCTCTGGTTGATGAACTGCAGCAGATCTTGCGAGAGACCTTGCTCTGGTGGCCCAGCCATCTGCCCGTCAGCCTGAATTGGGCGATGGGTGTGCCGGCGGCGACGACGAGCCTGGCCGACGCCTCTGCATGGTCCGAGATCAGCCATGCCCTGCGCGAAGTCACGATCGGCAGCCCGGTTGGCACACTGCTGACTCTGCTGCTGGCCGCCGTGCTCTATGTGTGGGGTCGAGGCACGCCGGAGCAGCTCAAGGTATTGGCCGGTAAAACCCGTCATCGCTTTACGGATCACATCAAACACACTTTTCAGGCCTTGTTGTGGAGCTTGATCAGAGTGCTCCCGGTTCCGCTGATCCTGCTGGCTACTTCTCTGCGCCTGGGGCAAATGTCGGAGGTCGGGTTCGGCGTCGAAGTACTCGGGGCGATGTTCTTCAGTGCCGCGGTCTGGTGGCTGGCGGGGCATCTGGTGATCCTGTCGACTTCAGCCGACGGCGTTGCTCGAGCTCACTTTGGCTGGAACGAACTGGTCATCCAGCGGTTAAGACGGCACCTGACCTGGTTCTTGCCCACCCAGTTGACGCTGATCCTGTTGCTGGCACTGACTTTCGCTCACCCCAGCGAGTTGGTATTTGATATTTTTGGCCGTGCGGGACTGCTGGCAGCCGTCATCATTGCCGGACTTTTGAGCTGGTATCTGCTGGCTCCGCCCCCGCCGAACGAGGTTTTCCCGCTCAATGAACGGCGCCGCAGAATCCTGCGCACCGCTCTGGTGGGCACCGCGGCCGTCCTTTCTGTTCTGGCACTGGCCGGCTACTTGTTCACGGTCGCCGAATTACTGACCCGCCTGATCGACACCACCATCGTTCTCGGCCTGGTCTGGCTAGCCTACAGCCTGGCGGCTCGAGCTCTGATCTTGAGCGAAACGCGCCTGCTGTTGCGTCGTATGCGCGAGCAGCGCGCCAAAGCCGCAAGCGCTGAAAACAGCGCCGTCGGCGACGAAGGGGGTATGGACATTCCGGAGCCTGAACTGAGCCTGGAAGACATCAATCAGCAAACCCGCACCTTGTTGCGAACCACAGCCGGGGCTGGTGTCCTGGTCGCGCTATTTTGGGTCTGGTCGGACATGCTGCCGGCGCTGACCTGGCTGGATGGATTCACCCTGTGGTCGCGGACGATTGTGGTTGGCGAAGCCGAGGTGCTCAGCAGCGTCAGTCTGCAGGACTTTCTGCTGGCCTTATTGTTGGCCGTTGTCTTTACCCTGGCGACGCGAAATCTGCCCGGCCTGGTCGAAATTCTGCTGGCCCGCAGCACCACTCTGGACGCGGCCGGCCGCTACACCGCCACCATGCTGCTGCGCTATGTGTTGGCGGTGATCGCGGTGATTACCGTGTTTTCCCTGCTCGGCCTGCGCTGGAGTGAACTGCAATGGATGGTTGCAGCGCTGACGCTAGGCCTGGGCTTTGGCCTGCAGGAAGTTGTGGCCAATTTCGTCTCCGGCCTGATCGTGTTGCTGGAGCGTCCCATCCGCGTCGGCGATACCATCACCATTGGCGAATACAGCGGCACCGTGGCCAAGATCCGCACCCGAGCAACAACCATCGTTGATTGGGACAACCGCGAAATCGTCGTACCCAACAAAAACTTCATTACCGAGCGTCTGATCAACTGGACTTTGTCCGACACGACCACTCGGCTGGTGATTACCGTCGGCGTCAGCTATGCCGCGGATGTCGATCAAGTTCGTTCGGCCCTGCTGGAGGTGGCCCGTGATAACCCCGAGGTCCTCGATGATCCGGAACCCAAAGCCTACTTCCTGCAGTTTGGCGATAGCGCCTTGAACTTCGAACTCCGGGTCTACGTAGACCAGCTGCGCGACCGCATCCCGACGACCAGTGACTTGCACACCGCCATCATCAAGCGCTTCCGTCAGGAAGGCATTGAAATCGCGTTCCCGCAGATGGACCTGCACATCCGCGATATGGCGCCGTTGGCTCCCACCGGGGCCAATCTGCAGTTGTCCAGGGAGCCAAAACACGCCTGAGCCATCTTGCTGGGAATGCATGGTCGCGATCTGCTAGCCGAAGGTCTACTGGCATCTCGACCCGCGCCCATGCACACTCAAGGCTGTATTTTTTGATCGCAAACCGGGCTCATGCAGGATCCGCACATCAGCAGCTTTTCAACCTCGCCATGGCGGCAGTCTTTTCAGCGCGCCGCGGCCGATCCAGACGGCTTCTGGCTGGAGCAGGCCCGACGCATCCGCTGGTTTCAGCCGCCGACCCAGGGCGTGGCGCGCTCCGCCGACGGCGCCGATCAGTGGTTTGCCGACGGCGAGCTGAATACGGCCTGGCTGGCCCTGGATGCCCAGATCGAGGCCGGGCGCGGCGAGCAGGTCGCGCTGATCTACGACTCGCCGGTCAGCGGCCAGTGCCGGCGTTTCACCTACGCCGAACTGCTGGCCCGGGTCGAGCGCATGGCCGGGGCCCTGGCCGGGCTGGGTGTGGAGCGCGGCGACCGGGTGGTGATCTACATGCCGATGGTACCGGAAGCGGTGATCGGCATGCTGGCCTGCGCCCGCCTGGGCGCGATTCACTCGGTGGTGTTTGGCGGCTTTGCCGCGCGCGAGTTGGCGGTTCGCATCGACGATGCCCGGCCGAAGCTGGTGCTGTCGGCTTCCTGCGGCATCGAGGTCAACCGGGTCATCGCCTACAAGCCGCTGCTCGACGCCGCCCTGGAACAGGCCGCGCACACGCCGTCGGCCTGCGTGATTCTGCAAAGACCGCAAGCCCAAGCCGAAATGATCGCCGGGCGTGACCATGACTGGGCCATGCTGGAAGCCAACGGCAATCCACATCCGGCAGTGCCCGTCAAGGGCTGCGACCCGCTCTACATCCTCTACACCTCCGGAACCACCGGGAAACCCAAGGGCGTGGTGCGCGACAATGGCGGCCATGCCGTCGCCCTGCACTACAGCATGGAGACCGTCTACGGCATGGCGCCGGGCCAGGTGTTCTGGGCCGCCTCCGATGTCGGCTGGGTGGTCGGGCATTCCTACATCGTCTATGGCCCGCTGATCTACGGCTGCACCACCGTGCTGTACGAAGGCAAGCCGGTGCGCACCCCGGATGCCGGGGCGTTCTGGCGGGTGGTGGCCGAGCACCGGGTCAACGCGCTGTTCACCGCGCCCACCGCCTTCCGCGCCATCCGCAAGGAGGACCCGGACGCGGCGCTGATGGCCGGCCACGATCTGGATTGCCTGCAGCGCCTGTTCCTGGCCGGCGAACGCCTTGATCCGTCGACTTAT
>SLJA01000262.1 GCA_007135355.1 Wenzhouxiangella sp. | reverse complement strand
TCGAAGCTAGCACAGAAAGCAATGGACAGCGCTGACTTGAGCCTAATCTGCTGGTCAGCTACGGCATCGAAACCCAGCCCCAACGCCCGCGGCAGACCCGCTGCGTGGCTTCGGTTACAATTTCGGGGCTAAAGGGTGGTGATGATCATGGATGCCAACACGGGAGGAAACACCCCGCAGCTCAGGCAGACAATTGACGAGTTGCGGCATGCCGAGCGAATCCAGAAGGCGCTTTACCAGATAGCCGATCTGGCCGGCTCCGAGATGAAGATGGATGACGCGCTCAAGCGTCTTCATCAGATCATTGCCGAGCTGATGTACGCCGAAAACTTCTACATCATCTTGTACGACGCCCAGCATGATTCGGTGCGCTTTCGCTATTTTGTCGATTCCGACACGCGGCCCAGCGAAGTGTCGGTCTACCTGCACTCGCAAGGTGCATCACAAGCATCCCAGCCTGAGCTTGCCCAGGCTGCTCAAGATTCCGGTACGCATGGCATTACCCGCGCCGACATCCCTCTGAGGAATATCGAATACAGCCTGACCTGGTATGTCATCCGGCTCGGCCGACCGCTACGTGGATCGCTAGATCAGATTGAGCAGGCTTTGCCCGGACCACTGAAAAGCCCGGGCGCCACATCCCGCGATTGGCTCGGTGTCCCTATGATCGACGGGACCGAAGTCAAGGGTCTGTTGGTTTCCCAAAGCTATGAACGAGAGGCGGTATTCAGTCAGCGCGACCAGGATCTGCTCAGCTTCGTGGCCAGCCACGTGCTGACGATGCTGCAGCGACGGCAGACCCGAAAAGACCTGGAACAAGCCGTCATCCAGCGCACACAGGATCTGGCTCAAGCCAACCAGTCACTGAAGGCGGAAGTGGCCCTGCGCCGCCAGAACGAGCGACTCCAGCGGGCCCTGTACCACATTGCCGAGCAGGCTGGAGAAAGCAGCGACGAGCGCGATTTCTTTGCGTTGGTGCACCGCGAGGTCAGCCGACTTCTCTATGCTGAGAACTTTTTCGTCGCCTTGCTGGTTGACGACGATACAGCGCTGGAGTTCGGCTATTACGCCGACGAGTTCCGTACCTCACAAACCAGGCGCCCGCTGGCGCGGGGTTTGACCGAGTATGCGCTTCGGTCGCATGCGGGCGTATTGCTGTCACGGGCGGATATCGAGGCGCTGATCAAAGCCGGAGAAGTGAAAATCCAGGGGCCCAATGCGTACGCCTGGCTGGGCGTACCCCTACAGTGCGAGGGCCGAGTGCTGGGTCTGGTTGCCGTTCAGAGCTATCGTGCGGACTGCCATTACGAACCCCAGGATCTGGAGTTGCTGCGCTTTGTCTCGAGGCAGATCGCCAGCACGCTGGAGCGCAAGAGGGCGCTAGCCTCGCTGAAAGAGGCCAAGGCGACGCTTGAACAAAGGGTGGCGGAAAGGACGCAGGCGCTTTCGGCAGCCAACACCGCGCTGGCCAGGCAGAGTGCCACCGACCCGCTCACCGGACTGCACAATCGCCGATATCTCAGCGAACAAATCTCCAAGGACATCGCGCTGATCAACCGACAATTCGAGCGTGACAGCAGCAGCCACGGCACGACTTCCAGCCCATCCACGCACCTGCTGTTCCTGATGCTTGACCTTGATCACTTCAAACAAATCAATGATGAATACGGCCATGCAGCCGGCGACAGTGCGCTGAAGCAGGTCAGCGAAATCATCATGCAGTGCATCCGGGAATCCGATATCGCAGTGCGCTGGGGCGGCGAGGAGTTTCTGCTGGTTGCGCGGTTTACCGACGCAGATTTTGCCCCCAAACTGGCCGAGCGCGTCCGCAAAATGGTGGCCGAACACGCGTTCAATATCGGACACACCGAGCCGGTTTACCTGACCTGTTCAATCGGCTTTGCGCAGTACCCATTTTTTCCCTCCCACCCCAGCCGCGTCCATTGGGAAGAAGTCATCAACATCGCTGACAACTGCTTATTGGCGGCAAAGAAAAAATGGCGGAATGCCTGGATCGGTATGCACCCCACCGCGCACACTACATTCGATCCACCGCCGGCAAAAATCGCGACCAAGATCCCCGAGCTTATCGAAGAAGGTTTGCTTGAGGTGTACAGCTCCCGACCAGACCCCACGGGTCTGATCTGGCCTTGACGAATTGCCCCTGGTCCCGACACTGCCCGACCGTTGGGGGACCCAGGGCAGCCCCCCGGCCCGCACAGGCGACGGGCCGGCCGTGCGGAATCAGCGATCTTCCAGCAGGGTCTGGATCGGCGCCGGTAGTTCGAACAGCTCAGGATCGGGAGTCTCAAAGCGGATCTCCTGCAGGGTCATCACCTGTTCCTGACCCATGACGGTCTGGCGGACCACGGTCGGAACCATCACATTCTCGATTTCCCGATACTCACCCATGGTCGAAACCATTTCGATCTGACCCATGGGCGAAGTCTCCACGCTCTCCATGGCGATCAGCTTGCCGCTCTCAACGGCATAACAGTCGTGCGATTCGCGTCCCGACTGCCACTCCAGCTTGACCCGGAAACAAGCCTGACCGAGAAACTCGGCCATGCCGACCGTGGTCGCTGAGGCGACATATTCCGGATCGCGCAGGACGGCCTCCGGGATGGTGTTGTCCATCATGGATTTGAACTCTTCTCCTTCGATCAGCCGCGGTCCCATGAATGGGTCCACCGACCAGGCCAGTTCTGGACTCACGCCGGTTCGCATCTCGCCCATGCCGGGCAACTCGATCACCACGACTTGATCCGCCGGCGGTCGGCTGGCCACCATCAGGCTGCCGGTAATGCCCACGGCCGGCATCGAAAACTCGCCGGTCATGACCGCTTCGGACTGCGCCATGATGGCTTCGCGACCGCCAATAACTTCGATATGGCGCTCGATCAGCGATCGCGCCTCGGGCAGCTCTTGTTCCGGCGCGGTTTCTGCCATGATCGGGCTGATGGCCAGCGCCAGCAAGCTTAGCGCGGCGGTTTGCAACACATTCCTGGACATGCTTGTGCTCCTCGTGTGAGTGGTGTTCATGGATTCAGCTGTGTATCGATCCAGTTCAGGGCGGCCTGCAAAACCGGCGCCGGCTGCTGGCGAATGTTGTCGGGCGTCAACTCGACCGCGTAGTCAGGATACACACCGACGCCCTCCACGCGACGACCCAGGTTGTCCTGGTAGTCGGCAAAGGCATACATCAGAAAATCACCGCTGGCCAGCGGCAGCGTGCGCGAGGGCAAGGCCATGCCGGCCGAGCGTTGGCCAAACAGCCGGGCCCGTTCGGTCGCCTGCATGCCGGCGGCAAACAGCTCCGAGGTGCTGCCGCTCATCCCGTCGATCAGAATGGCCACCGGGCCGGAAAAGGGTTGCAGGCGCCTGCCGTCCATGGCCACCCGGCGCGGAAAAGCGCGGAACTCCAGGCGCGCATCGGTTCGCAGCAGCGTACCCAACAGGGCAGGCTCTGCAAACAAATCGGACGCCAGCGTGATCATGGTGGCCAGCACTCCGCCCGGATTGCCGCGCAGATCCAGCACCAGCCCCTCACAGGCAAAGATCTCGTCGCGGCGACCCTGGAATTCCTCGGTCAGCGCCGGCACCCAGGTCGAAAACGCAATCACGCTGACACAACCGGCTTCAATTTCCTCGCGCTGAAGCGAAAAATCAAACGTCATCGGCGGCAGGTTGCCGATTTGCACCGCCCCATGCTGGAGCGGCGAACCGCTCAGGCGATAACGACGATGTTCGCCATGGTGGTCAATCAATTCAAGCTCGATAGTCTGTTCGGGCCGGGGAAAGCTCAGGCGGTACTGCAGGCCGTATTCAAACAGCGTCAGCGCCCGGCCTCGATCCGCCTCGTCTTCGATCGCGGCAATTTGCTCCAGGGCCGGCTCGACCTCGAATTGATCAACCGCCATCAGCGACCAGCCCAGCTCGATGCCGGAATCAGCCGCCGGGCTGCCGGGGCGCAGCTCGGAGACTCTCATCGCCCCGTCCACCCAGCGCACCGCCAGTCCAGTGGCCGCCCGCGGCGCATCCGGGGCAATGTCCGGCGCCACCGCATCATCACTGTCTTCCAGCGCCGCCAGACGTTCGAAGGTCTCGGCCGCGATAATGCCGAAATGCGACTCACCAATCAGTGCCAGCAACTCATGCAAGACGGCGCGCAACTCCGCTGCGTTGAGGGCCTTGGTAGCGCGGGGCCGCAGCTGCTCGCGCCCCTGCTCCCAGTCACTTTGGATGCGATCAAAATCAAAGTACTGATCGCGGACGCGCTCCCAGACCTGGTCGAAGCTGGCCACAGCGTCGGCCTCGCTCAGGCTGCGTTCCGGCTTGTCTTCCAGGGCCAGGGCCAGGGCCGAAGCCGAGCCCAGCCCGAGACTGACGACCAGCGCGGGCAAAGAGGACCACCGAACCCAGGCGCTCATGAGGGCACCCGGCGCATCGGCTGACGCGTCAAATAAGTCAGGCTGCGCCACAACCACTCTGCCGGTCCGTAGCGGAATCGCGCCATCCACCACCGACTGACAACGACCTGCACGGCAAAAAAGCCCAGGGCCAGGAACAGGTGCGACCAGCGCGGCAGCAGGGGACCCAGCCCGAGTCCGTGGCCATAAATCATCCAGGTCCAGAACAAAGACTGGGTCAGGTAATTGGTCAGGGCCATTTGTCCGGCCGGCGCCAGGAACGCCAGGCGCTGGGCACCCAGCACAACCATGGACAGATAAGCCAGGGCCAGCAACACCGCGCCGGTCATGAACAGTGTCAGGCCCAGCGCCAATCCCGGCGTCGGCACGATTTGCACGCTCTGATACATCATCAGCGTGGCCACCAGGCTCAGTGGCAACCCCAGCAGCAATCCGCGCGAGCGCCAGCGCCTGAAAAACAGCTTGTGTTCCTCGGGTCGCAACAGTCTCTGGCTGACCAGCAACCAGCGCCCCAACAGGAAAAACCCCAGGATCGACGGTACCCAGAACACCGCATTGCTGGCCAGAAACACACCGTCCCGCACGCGTTGGGCGACATTCTCTG
>SLJA01000004.1 GCA_007135355.1 Wenzhouxiangella sp. | reverse complement strand
CGGCGGTTGGTCCGCGGCACCAGAAACTGGTTAATGAAATAGCCCTCCGACCCCATCACCTCGACGCCATCGTAGCCGGCCTTTTGCGCCAGAGCGGCGCAGCGCACGAAGTCCCTGATCTGGCTTTCAACGCCGCCGGAAGACAGCGCCCTGGGCTTGAACGGCGTGATCGGCGATTTAATTGCCGAAGGAGCAACCGAAAACGGATGGTAGGCGTAGCGACCGGCATGCAGGATCTGCATGCAGATGCGCCCGCCGGCTTCATGCACGGCATCGGTCATCTTGCGATGCCGGACGACTTCCCAGCGGTTGGTCAGCTTGGAGGCCAGCGGCGCCAATGAGCCGCGCCGATTGGGCGCAATGCCGCCAGTCACCATCAAGCCAGCCCCACCCCTGGCGCGCTCGACGAAATAGGCGGTCAGGCGCGGCCAGTTCCACACCCGGTCTTCCAGACCCGTGTGCATGGAGCCCATGAGGATGCGATTGGGCAGAGTGACGAAGCCCAGGTCCAGGGGCTTGAGCAGGTGAGGATAGGAGTGCTCGGACACGGTCGGAATCAAATGCGGGGGATAAGTCCCATTATGCCGCGATCATGAACAGAACTGGCGGTATCCGGCTATGCTTTGACACCCATCAGTTCAGTCAATCCTCGATCACTCGCTCCAGCAAACGCACCCGCCGGCGAAGCAGCTCAACCTCCTCAATCAGATCCAGAACCACCGGCAAGGCACCGGTATCCAGCTCCAGGTCGCGCTTGAGGCGCCTGGCGATATAAACCCGCCGAACCTGCCGCGCGCTGAAGCGCCAGCGTGCTCTTTCCGGGCCCCGCGGTTCTGCGATACCCTCGCTCACCCAATCCATCAGTTCCTTGCGATCCAGTTCGCACAGACGACAAACCTGCTCCAGATCAGCTTCCAGTTCATGACCGACGATCTCAGCCACCGGCAGCTTGCGCGAAGGGCTCATGATCCCACCTCCATGCCGACCCGCGGGTCGAAGTCCTGTTCAGCCTGAAGCGCCTGATAAAGCGACTTGGCCTTTTCGGTTTTCGCCTCCGGCACCACCACCTTGAGAATCACATACTGGTCGCCAGCCGGCTGGCCCGGCAGCCCGCGGCCCTTCAGACGCAGGCGCTTGCCGCTGGAGACCCCGGCCGGAATATTCATTTCGACCTTACCGCCCAGAGTGGGGACAGCCAGGCGCGCGCCCAACGCGGCCTCCCAGGGGGTAATCGGTAGACTCAGGTGTACGTCCCGGCCCTGGATCTCGTACAAAGGATGGGGCTTGAGGCTGACCTCCAGGTAGAGATCCCCGGCCGGACCGCCGACCAAGCCCGGCTCACCCTGTCCGCTCAAGCGAATCTGGCGCCCATCCGTGACGCCTGCGGGAATCCGAACATTGAGCGTTTTGGGCACCGACTGCAATTGGCCGTCCGGTCCGGGTTCCACGCGGTTAAGACTTAGACGCTGAACGCCACCGGCATAAGCCGTGCTCAAATCGATCTGCACGCCTGCATGAATATCGCGCCCACGGGCACGCATGGTGGCGCGACCACCACCGGGGCGGGCACCGCCGCGCCCCAGGCCACCGAACAGGCTCTCGAAGAAATCACTGAAACCGGAAAAACCTTGTCCGTCACCGGCCGATTGCCAGCCCTGTGTCCAGCCTGGCGGCGGCCGAAACTCTTCACCCTGGCGCCAGCCACCTTTGCGGACCTGATCATACTGGGCGCGCTTGTCGGCGTCTTTAAGCACCTCATAAGCCTCGCCCAGCTCCTTGAACCTGGTCTCGGCATCCGGCTCCTTGCTGACGTCGGGATGATACTTGCGCGCCAGCTTGCGGTAAGCCCGCTTGATCTCATCAGCGCCCGCCTCGGGCGTCACGCCCAGCGTTTTGTAGTAATCCTTGAATTCCATTGGCAGGTCTCCGCCCTGTCCGAAATTGAATAATGGCCGACCGCATCGAATTCAAGTGGGCCGGACGGGCTTAGTGGGCCATGCGGCTAATCGTTCTGCAAATCCACCAGCAGCCAGGCCCGAGCACGTTCCCATTCACGCTGCACCGTTCGCATCGAAGTATCCAGCAGCTCGGCAGTTTCCTCAGCGGTATACCCGCCGAAAAAACGCGCCATCACCACTTCAGCCTGGCGCGGGCTGGCCTCGGCCAGTCGCTCCAGCGCAGCATCGATGCGCAGGACAGTCTCTTCGTCGGAGTCATCTTTGGCCAGCATCCCCTCATGCAGCGTTTCAGCAGCGCGCCCGCTGCCGCGCTTCTGGGCCAGTTTGTGACGCGCATGATCCACGATCAGCTGCCGAATCGCCAGGTAGGACAAGCGGCGGAAGTGGGCGCTGTTGTGGATTTTTCCGCCTTCGGACTGACGCAGCTTGAGATAGGCCTCGTGCACCAGCTCGGTCGTCTGCAAAGTCGGACTGGCGCCCAGCCGCGCCTGCTGGCTGCGCGCGATCTGGCGCATGTCCTCATAGACCAGGGGCAGCAGGCGATCCAGGGTTTCCGGTTGCTCGCACAGACTGGACAGCAAGCGCGTCACCTGCCCTTGGAGATCATCGCTGCAGGTTTCGGGCACTTCCGGGCTCATGCTGAATATGAGACTCTCAGTCTGCCATAAGTTCTCCCGGGCGCTACGGCTGAGAGGCTATTTTTGCTGTGGCGGCAAAATACCGTTGGCAGGCATTGCGCGACCTTCTCCGTGCCGGGTGGCGCCCCCAACTGCCTTTCACCCGAATACTGTATACAATTTCAGTATGCCGGATCCCTCACCCCGCTATGCCGAACTCCACGCCCTGAGCGCCTTCAGTTTCCGCCGCTCGGCAGCCGAGCCCGGAGCCTTGGTCAAGCGTGCCGCCGAACTTGGATATCGCGCCCTGGCACTGACCGACGAGTGCTCGATGGCCGGCGTGGTGCGCGCCCATGAGGCCGCCCAAGCCCACGGATTGCACCTGATCGTCGGCACGGAGATTTACATGGATGATCTGCACCTGGTGCTGCTGGCGCCCGACCAGACCGCCTACAGCCAGCTGTGCCGCCTGATCACGAAAGCCCGGCGCCGCGCGGCCAAGGGCGGCTATCGGGTCGAACGGGCTGATCTGGACAAGGGACTGGATCAAGTGCTGGCGATCTGGAAACCTCGGCCGTGGACCGGGCCGGGCAGCGAAGCACCGACCGCCAACGCCACCGAGCTCAAACAGCATTTCGCCAACCGCCTGTGGTTGGGCGCAACCCGTCTGCTGCAGCCAGGCGAGCAGGCCTGGTTCCGCGAACTGGATCGTTTCGCACGCCGCCATGCCCTGCCCTGCCTGGCCTGCGGCGATGTGCGCATGGACGTGCGCGAGCGGCGTCCGTTGCTTGATGTCTTGACCGCGTTGCACGAACACAAGACGCTGTCTGAATGCGGCCTGAGTCTGGCCGCCAACGGCGAGCGCCACCTGCGCCCCGTCTCCACCCTGACCCGCCTGTACCCGTCCGAGTGGCTGGACGAGACCGTACGCGTGGCCGAGCAGTGCAACTTTTCGCTGGACGAACTCGATTACCGCTACCCGCGCGAGCTGGCGCCCGCCCCGCTCAGCCCCGCCCAGCACTTGCGCCAGCTGACGTTGAGCGGGCTACGCGAGCGCTATGGCAAGCAGCCGCCGGACCGAGTGCGCCGGCTCATCGCTCATGAACTCACGCTGATCGAGGAGATGGGCGTGGAGGCCTTTTTTCTCACCGTCCATGACGTGGTCCGCTTTGCCCGCTCGCGCGGCATCTTATGTCAGGGTCGCGGCTCGGCGGCCAACTCGGCCGTGTGCTATTGCTTAAGGATCACCGAGGTCGACCCGTCGAAACAGCAGCTGCTGTTCGAACGCTTCATCTCCAAGGAGCGCAACGAGCCACCCGATATCGATGTCGACTTCGAGCACGAGCGGCGCGAAGAGGTACTGCAATATCTATACGAGAAATACGGGCGCGAGCGCGCCGCCCTGGCCGCTACCGTGATCAGCTACCGACCCAAGAGCGCGCTCAAGGATGTCGGCCGCGCGCTCGGCCTGGAGCCGGAGCGGCTGAATCGCCTGACCGCCTCGCTGGCCTGGTGGGACCGACCCGACACTTGGCCGGAACGCCTGAGCGCTTGCGGTTTCGACCCGCAAGCCCCGGTGACCAACCAGCTGATGCGGCTGACCGGCGAGCTCATCGGACTGCCGCGCCACCTGTCCCAGCACGTCGGCGGCATGGTCATTTCCGATGCCCCCCTGCACCACCTGGTCCCGGTAGAAAACGCCGCCATGCCTGAGCGCACCATCATTCAGTGGGACAAGGACGACCTGGAGACGCTGGGGCTGCTCAAGGTCGACTGCCTGGCTTTGGGGATGTTGACGGTGATCCGGAAGGCGTTGGCTTTGGTTGGTGAGGCTGATGAGGGGCCAGGGGCTAGGGGTCAGGGGTCAGGGAGCATCGGTGAAGGTTTCAAACCCGCAGAATTGGCTGAGATCTCAGAGACTCTCGATCGGAGTCATGAGCTTGGCAGCCAAGTCCAGCCGCCGGCACCGAATCACCCTGACCCCTGGCCCCTAGCCCCTGACCCCTTAAAACCCCGCTCCCTGGCCGAAATCCCGCGCGAGGACGCTGCCACCTATGACATGCTCTGCCGCGGCGATGCAGTGGGTGTGTTCCAGGTTGAATCGCGCGCGCAGATGGCGATGTTGCCGCGGCTCAAACCACGCTGTTTCTATGATCTGGTGGTCGAGGTGGCGATCGTGCGGCCGGGGCCGATCCAGGGCGAGATGGTGCACCCCTACCTGGCCCGGCGCGATAACCCGGCCGAGGTGCGCTATCCCAGCCCGGAACTGGAAGACGTGCTCAAGCGCACCCTGGGCGTGCCGATTTTTCAGGAACAGGTGATGCAGATCGCCATGACCGCGGCCGGCTTCACGCCGGGCCAGGCCGATCAGCTGCGCCGGGCCATGGCGGCCTGGAAGCGTCGCGGGGGGCTGGAGCCGTTTCGCGAACAGCTAATCGAGGGCATGCTCGCACGCGGCTACACCCTGGAATTTGCCGAAAGG
>SLJA01000067.1 GCA_007135355.1 Wenzhouxiangella sp. | reverse complement strand
GCACATCCCGAATCCAGTCCACGCCGGCCGGCGGCAACACCAGCCCCAGCAGCATCAGCAGAAAGGCCAGCCGAAAAACCCACCGCCAAAACCACCCCACCGGCCGACTGACCCACCAGCCGAGGCTGAACAAGCCCGCGCAGAGGAGGGTGGCTAGCCAGAGCATGGGAGGCGTTCTCGGTTTGGGTCGATGTTGGGAAGTATAGGGCGCGGGCTTAGGGTTCAGCGTTCAGGGTTCAGGGTTCAGGGGAGGCACAAACCTGACTTTCCTGAACCCTGAACCCTGAACCCTGAACCCTGAACCCTGAACCCTCCTCACCTCACCAACTCAATCCGAGCCACTTCAATTTCCGCTTCGAATGCTTCACCGTAAGCGACCACTCCCAGGGTTCGCAGGCTGGCCAGGTCCAGTTCGCGGCGGATGGAGCGGCCTTCGAAGGCCGAGAAGGGAATGACTTGATCCTGCCACTCCGGTCCGACCTCGACTGTGGCCCGGTAGTATTGCCATGGCCGCCAGGTATGTCGTGTGCGCAAGTGCAGGTAATAAGGACCGGGCGCGCCGCGCACCCGCACGGCGATGCCGCGGTAGGCATTGGCGTCAAAATCTCCGCCGCTGGACAGGAAGGGCAGGCGGGCCTGGATGAATCCGCCGTTGTTGTCCAGTCTGACCTGACCGCGCAGGTGCAGCACCGTCTGCTCACCACTGTCCCGGTAGCCGACCTGCATATCCGAGCGCCCGCCCATGACCCGGTCGGTAAATCCACGCCACTGGGTGCCTATGGTGGCCGTCCCGTCGCGGCTGGCAAAATCGTCGATCAGCATGGTTTCCTCCGCAAGGGTCGGGCCGGCCGGCCACGCCGCCATCAATAACAAGGCAAGCCACCATGCCAGTCGATTCATGTCTGCAGCGCCTCTTTGGGCGGCGAGAAGACCCAGAAACATACCACCCGCGCGTGTAGCCCTTGCGAGGTCTTTGGGGCGCTGCGCTAAGATGCAGTCTTGTACCGAGGAAATATTGCCATGAAGCGTGACCAGATCGACTTTCCAGCACGACATGAGGCGCTGCGCGATGATGTCAGCCTGCTCGGCCGGTTGATCGGTCGGCTGCTGCGCGAACAGTGCGGCGAGGCCTTGTTCGAGCGCGTGGAACTGGCTCGGGCCGCGGCCATCGATCGCCGCAGCGGCGCGGCTTCGCGCCAGGTGCTGGCTGATCTGTGCCTGTTCGACGATACCGCTTTCGCCACCGACTTCGTGCGCGGATTCACCGCCTGGTTCCGGGCGGTCAACCTGGCCGAGCAGGTTCATCGCATTCGTCGGCGCCGGGAATACAGCAAGGCCGGAACCGGTTTGCAGCCGGACAGCCTGGCCGATGTGTTTCGCCAACTCAAGGCGGCCGGCCACGACTGGCCGACGGTCGAGAAAATGCTGGCTGATCTGCTCATCGAGCCGGTGTTTACCGCCCACCCGACCGAGGCGACGCGCCGCTCGATGCTGGAAAAGGAGCAGCGCATGGCGCGCTACCTGGTTCAGCGCATGGATACCAGCCTGCCGGCCAATGAGGCGCAGCGCCTGATCGACCGCGTGCGAATGGAGCAGACCATTGCCTGGCAGACCGCCGAGCAGTCGCACGCCCGGCCGACCGTGGCCGACGAGGCCGAACACGCGCATTTTTACCTGGCCAATACCCTGTATCGCATCGCGCCGGTGTTTCATGAAGCCATCGCCGAGGCCGCATCCGCGGTGTATGGCGTCGAAGTTTCGCCGGGGCGGATGCCGACCATGCTGCGCTTCGGTTCCTGGGTCGGCGGCGACATGGATGGCAATCCCAATGTGGGTCCGGATACCGTACTGGGCACCCTGACCGAGCAGCGCCGGCAGGTGATCGTCAATTACCGGCGCGAAGTCGGGCGACTCAATCGGCTGCTCAGCCAGACCGAGGGCCGCGTCGGGGTCAGCCAGGCGCTGAAAGACCGCATTGTCGATTATCGACGGCGCTTGCCGGAGGTCGACAAGGCGGTGCCGGCGCGGCATGCCGATATGCCTTATCGGGTCTTTTTGTGCTTCATCGACGCGCGCCTGCGCGGCACGCTGGACGAGCATCGTGCCGGCTACGAGCATGCCAGCCAGTTCCGGCATGACCTTGATCTGATCACTGACAGCCTGGAGGCACACGGCGGGCGCCACGCGGGTCTGTTTCCGGTCCAGCGTCTGCGCCGTCGCGCCGACATCTTTGGCTTCCACCTCGCCGCGCTGGACTTGCGCATCGACTCCGGCGACCTGCACGAGGCCGTGGCGCGCCAGCTGGATGATCCGGAGTGGCCGGAGCGCGACCCGCGGGAGCGCACGGAACGATTGATTGCGCAACTGGCGCGCACACGGTCAGCGGTGGCCGACGATCATCCGGTGTTTCGCCTGCTCGAGGCGGCGGCCACGGCGCATTATCGTTTCGGGCCCGAGGCCATCAGCACCCTGATTGTCAGCATGAGCCGCAATGCTGATGACATGCTGGCAGCCTGGTTGATGGCCAGGGCGGCCGGCATCGAAGACGGTCGGCTGGACCTGGTGCCGCTGTTCGAGACCGTGGCTGATCTGCAGGCGGCCGAGCGCGTCATGACCGGGCTGCTGGATCTGCCGGCCTGGCGCACGTTGCTGGGGCAGCGGCGCAAGCGCCAGATGATCATGCTGGGCTATTCCGACAGCAACAAAGACGGTGGCATGGTGGCCTCGCGCTGGTCGCTGCAGGACGCGCAGGCCCGGTTGACCGCGCTGTTTGCCGAACAGGGCGTGCGGGTGGTATTTTTCCATGGCCGCGGCGGCACCATCGGTCGCGGCGGCGGCAAGACCCACAGTGCCGTGCTGTCTTCTCCACCGGGCTCCGTGGCCGGGCATCTGCGCATGACCGAGCAGGGCGAGGTCATCCACCGCAAGTATGCGCTGCGGGCGATTGCCGGACGCAACCTGGAACAGACCGGAGGCGCGGTGATCAAGGCCACGCTGGGTGTGGGGCAGGTCGGGGAGCGGGAGGAGGATGGCCGTCTGATGGGGCGTCTGGCCGAGGCGTCGCGTTCGGCGTACCGCAACCTGGTCTATGCCGATTCGGAATTCGCAGACTACTTCCGCGCTGCCACGCCAATTGATGTCATCGAGCGCATGCGCATCGGCTCGCGCCCGGCTTCGCGGCAGAAAAAGACCGGCATTGAGGGCTTGCGCGCCATTCCCTGGGTTTTTGCCTGGGGCCAGAGCCGGCACGCCCTGCCGGGGTGGTTTGGTCTGGGCAGCGGCCTGGAGACACTGGCCGCCGAAGTGGGCGTCGAGACCTTGCGCGACCTGAACGAGCGCTGGATTTTTTTCGCCAACCTGCTGCAGGATGCCGAGATGGCCATGGCCAAGTCGGATATGGAGATCGCCGCCGTCTACGCCAGCCTCGGCGGCGACCTCGAACCGCGCTATTTCCCCATCATCACCGAGGAGTTTCGGCGCACCGAGCGCATGATCTGCCGGATCAAGGGTCAGGACAGCCTGCTCGAGCGCGATCCCACGCTCAAGCGCACCATCCTGCTGCGCAACCCCTATGTCGATCCCATCAGCTTCACCCAGGTGGATCTGCTGGCACGCTGGCGCGCCGGCGGCCGGGAAGATGAAGCCCTGGAGCAGGCTCTGATCGTTTGCGTGCACGGTATCGCCCAGGGTTTGCAGAACACCGGTTGACGCCGCGGCCGGCTTTTTTGCCGTCTGCGAGCGCTGGAGCAGGAAAAAATGCCGGAAATGCCGCTTGGTGCATTGCATTATTGTTAAGGTTCGATTAGATTCGGGTGCAACGCCTGTGACATCAGGTACTGACCAGCCACCAACCGCATGATCTGGGAGGACAGCGAAATGGCGAATCCCCTGAACCCTCATCCCCTTGTTGCCGCCATATCCGCCGGCCTTCTGGCGCTCGGACTCGGTGGTTTACCGGCCTACGCCGAAACCGCGGCTGAAGCCGCTGCGCAGGATCAGACCGCCGATGACGGCGGCGGGCAAGCCGAGCCCGAAGCGGAACTGACCGACCGGATTGTCGTGACCGGCTCGCGCATTGCCCGCGATCCCAACCTGATTTCGCCGGCGCCGGTGCAGTCGGTGGATTCCGAAGACATCGCCTTGTCGGGTGAGCTCAATGTCATCGATATCGTCAATACGCTGCCGGCGCTGATCGGCTCGAACAATGCCGCGGCCAACCTGAATTCGCTGGGTGCGGCCGGTGCCGGTGTGCTGAATCTGCGCAACCTGGGTTCGGTGCGCACCCTGACCCTGGTCAACGGCCGCCGCCATGTCGCCGGTCTGGCCGGTAGCGCCTCGGTGGATGTCAACACCATTCCGGCGGCACTGGTTGAGCGTGTGGAAGTGCTCACCGGCGGCGCCTCGGCGGTCTATGGCGCCGATGCCGTGACCGGGGTGGTCAACTTCGTGCTCAAGGACGATTTTGAAGGCTTTGACATTACCGCCCAGTACAACCTCTCGCACCGCGGCGACGCCGACCGCCGGCTGGTATCGGGGACCTGGGGCAGCAATTTCGATGACGGCCGGGGTAATGTGACCTTCTCGCTGAGCTTCGAGGATACGCTGGGCATCACCCAGGGTGATCGCTTCCACACCCGCGGTGACCGCCTGGCTTCGGCCTGGCCCAATCCCGTGCGCTTCATTCAGTCTGATGACATAGCCACCTTCGGCCTTGATCCCTTGTTGCTGGGCAGCACGATTTCCGGTTTCTGCGGGGATGGTGATAACACCCTGGGCGCGGGGCGGGATGCCTTGTGCAGTCGCATCATCGGCGCACCTGCCCAGTCGATCCAGCCGTTCGGGCGCTTCAACCTGACCAGCTATGGTTCGCTGATCGGGGTCGACTGGTTCGGTGATGGCTTCCTGTCTGCTTTCCCGGGGGTGGATTTTGAGGACTTCGGGGTACCGATCCCGGTCAATCGCGGACCGAGCGGTCTGATTTTTGACCTCGACGGCAACGGCATGGAGGATTGCTTGCAGACCGTCAATGGGGTGATCCTGCAGCGCTTCGGCTTCTTTGCCG
>SLJA01000272.1 GCA_007135355.1 Wenzhouxiangella sp. | reverse complement strand
CCGTCCTCGGGCGGTGGAATACGCTTCAGTTCGACGCGGTGGCGAGGCCCTCAGCGCATTCCCCCGCCCGAGGACGGCTTGCAGCGTCCGACTTCCTTCAGTCGGCCAGGTCTCCCGAGACACCACATCCGCAAGGTCCGCCCCAAGGTTGTAGCAAATGATCCGTTGGTCGCTCAAACCGAGCGTAGCTTGGAAATCTGCGTTCATCCGCGTTCATCCGCGGTTAGCATGATCAAGTGCTGAGTTTGTCGACCGCAACCGTCATTCTGGCCGGACTGGCCTGGCTGGGCCTGTTGTTCGCCGTGGCGGTCTACGGCGAGCGCGGGCCGGCGCTGGCGCGCAAGGCCTGGCCGGTCATCTACTCGCTGTCGCTGGCCGTCTATTGCACCGCCTGGACCTTCTACGGCACCACCACCCAGGCCGCGCGCTCGGGCTGGCCGATTCCGCCGACGTTCATCGGCACCATCGCGCTGTTCGCCTTCGGCTTTCCCTTTCTGCTCAAGCTGGTGCGCCTGAGCAAGGCGGAAAATTCCACCAGCATTGCCGACTTCATCGCCACCCGTTTCGGCAAGTCGTCCAGCCTGGCGGCCACGGTCACGGCGGTGGCCATGTTCGGTATCGTCCCCTACATCGCGCTGCAGCTGAAAGCCGTGGCCATGAGCTTCGATGCGCTCACGCGCACCCCCGTCAACGAGGCCGAACTGACCACCTGGCTGGATCTGGCCTTTTACGTGGCCGTGTTCATGGCCCTGTTCGCCATGCTGTTCGGCACTCGGCGGGCCTCGGCCACCGAACACAACCGCGGCCTGGTTGTCGCCATGGGCTTTGAATCGCTGCTCAAACTCACTGCCATGCTGGCGCTGGGTGCGTTCGTCGTTTTCGGCCTGTTCGGTGGTCCGGCCGACCTGGCGGCCCGGACCGTCATGCCGGCTTTCAGCAATGCCGACAGTTTCATTACCCTGAGCCTGCTCGGCGCCCTGGCCATGTTTACCCTGCCGCACCAGTTCCATATCGGCGTGGTCGAGTGCCGGGATGAATCGCACTTGCGCGCTGCGCGCTGGCTGTTTCCGCTGTTCCTGATCCTGATCAGCCTGCCCATCGTGCCGCTGGCTTTGGCCGGCAACGCGCTGCTGGCCGGGCAGGCTACGCCGCCGGATCTCTACGTCCTGCTGCTGCCGTTGGCACACGATCAGAGCGCGTTGGCGCTGTTTGCCTTCCTCGGCGGGTTGAGCGCGGCCACCGGCATGGTCATCCTCGCCTCGCTGACCCTGTCGATCATGATTGGCAACCACTGGTTGACGCCCGCGCTGGTCAATCGCGGCTGGGTCAGGGTGCGCGAGCGCGGCATCCCGGTGCGACTGCAGCGGCGGCTCGGGATTGGCGTGATCATGCTGCTGGCCTATGTTTACGGCCGCCTGGTGGGCACTGCCGAGGCGTTGGCTGATATCGGCGCGTTGAGCTTCTCTGTGCTGGCCCAGCTGGGGCCGGCGGTGGTGCTGGCGGTCTATCGACCGGCTTTGCCGGCGCGCGCGGTCAGCTTCGGGTTGCTCGGCGGTGTATTGGTCTGGGCCTACATTTTGTTTGTGCCCCTGCTGGCCGGGGCGGCGGCGCCGGGCTGGGTCAGTGACGGGCCCCTGGGGCTGACACTGCTGGCGCCCGAGCGCTTTCTCGGTCTGGGCGCACTGGATCCACTGAGCCGAGCCGTGCTGATCAGCCTGCTGGTCAACCTGGCCCTGACCCTGCTGCTTGCGCGCACTTTGCCGCGCACGGGAGACGAGGACGAACGTTCGGCCAGGCTGGATCCGGCCGTGCTCCAGCAGCTGGCCTTGCGTTTTCTGCCCAGCCAGCGCATGGCCGCGGTGCTGGCCGACCACGCAGATGCCGCCCAGCGCGAAGCGCGGCTGGAGCTGGAACTGGCCGCCGTGGTGGGTTCATCTTCGGCGCGATTGCTGCTGGACGCGGCGCGCGAGCGTGCCCCGGCGCCGCTGGATACCGTGGCCGAACTGGTCGGCGAGGCCGCGGCCCAGGCCCGCTTCAGTCAGGAAGTGCTGTCCGGTGCGCTGGAAAACATGAGCCAGGGCGTATGCGTGGTCGATGCCGACATGCGCCTGGTGGCCTGGAACGCGGCATACCTGGCCTTGTTCGACTATCCCGGCGAGTTGATCCGGGTCGGCCAGCCGGTGGCCGATCTGCTGCGCCACAACGCCGGCCGCGGGCTGCTTGATGGCCGCGGCGACGTGGATGCGCGCATCGAGCGCCGCCTGGCGCACAAGCGCGCCGGCTCGCGCCATCTCATCGAACGGCCGTGGCCGGATGGACGCATCATCGAGATTCGCGGTAATCCCATGCCCGGCGGCGGTTTCGTCGCCACCTTCACCGACGTCACCACCTCGCGCCGCACTGCGGAGGAACTCAAGCAAATCAACGAAACGCTTGAGCAACGCGTGGCCGCGCGCACCGCCGAACTGGAAGAGGCCAAGCTGGAGGCCGAGCGCGCCTCCGAGGCCAAGAGCCGCTTTCTGGCTGCGGTCAGCCATGACCTGGTTCAGCCGCTCAACGCGGCCCAGCTTTTGACCCACAGCCTCAGCAGCCGTCTGAACGCCATACCCGAGCGCGAATCACTGGGTCAGATCAGCGGTGCCTTGTCGGCCACCGAGCGCCTGCTTGAAGGGCTGCTCGACATCTCGCGCCTGGACGCCGGCGGCCTGCAGCCGCGCATCGGTTGTTTTCCGCTGGCCGAGTTGTTTGCGCAGCTCAACGGTGAGTTCTCGCTGCTGGCCCGTCAGCGCGGCCTGCGCCTGGACTATGTGGCCACCAGCGTATGGGTCCAAAGCGATCCCCAGTTGCTGCGCCGCATCCTGCAGAATTTCTTGTCCAACGCCGTCCGCTATACGCGCCAGGGCCGCATTCTCATGGGTGCGCGGCGCCAGGGCGATCATGTGCTGGCCGGAGTCTGGGACACCGGCGAAGGAATCGCCGAGCATCAGCAAGCCGAAATCTTCGAAGAATTTCGCCGTCTGGATCAGGACCAGCACGCCCCGGGTCTGGGGCTTGGTCTGGCCATCGCCGAGCGCATGGCGCGCCTGCTGGGCCACGAACTGGTGCTTGATAGCCGACCCGGCCGCGGCACCTTGTTTGGTGTGCGCGTCGCCACCGTGCCCGCTCGCGCGCCGACTCCGGTTGCCCAGCCGCCGGAACCGGCGCGGGCGGCGGCCTCGGTGCTGGTTGTCGATAACGACCCCAGCATGCTGGGGTCATTGCAGGAACTGCTCAAGCGCTGGGGCTTTGCCGTGCGCACGGCGGCCAATCCGCACGCGGCGCTGAGCGAAACCCAGGCCGGCCGCTTTGATCTGCTGCTGCTCGATTACCACCTCGACCACGGACGTACCGGCCTGGAGTTGCTGCGGCAATTGCGTGCCCAGGGTTGCCTCGCTCCGGTCATCCTGATCAGCGCCGACCATACCGCCGACCTCAAAAACGCCACCGCCCAAGCCGGCTGTGAGTTGTTGCACAAGCCGCTCAAGCCGCTGGCGCTGCGCTCCTTGATCAACCGGCTGGTGGGATGAGGCTGTCGGCCTGAGCGGCCATCGTCAGGCGCGGTTGTCGCTGAAGCCTTATAATCCAGCGATTGTCTTTCGAACAGCCTGCCCCGCGGGCCTGGAATCATCACATGCTGTATGAGAACGTCGTCATCAAATCCGTCGCCGCCATCAAGGCGCCGCACACCATCGCCAGCGAAGAGGTGGGCGAGCGGCTGGCCCCGACGCTCAAGCGTTTAGGCGTGCCCGGAAACCCGCTGATCGACCTGGCCGGCATTCATGAACGCCGCTTGTGGGATGTGGGCATGCAGCCTTCTGATGGCGCCACGCTGGCCGCGCACGAGGCCCTGGCCCGGGCCGATATCGACCCCAAGCAGGTCGGCATCCTGATCAACACATCCGTGTGCCGCGACTTCCTCGAGCCGTCGACCGCCTGCCTGGTGCACGGCAACCTCAAGCTGGCCGACACTTGCGAGAGCTTCGATGTCGGCAATGCCTGCCTGGCCTTCGTCAACGGCATGAACATTGCCGCCCAGATGCTCGAGCGCGGCGAGATCGACTACGCCCTGATCGTCAACGGCGAGAACAGCCGCGAAATCAATGAGCATACGATCGAGCGCCTGCGCCAGCCCGACGTCACCGAAAAGCAGTTCCGCGCCGAGTTCGCCAGCCTGACCCTGGGTTCCGGTTCGGCCGCCATGGTCCTCACCCGCGCCGACCTGCATCCGGAAGGCCATCAGTACCGCGGCGGTGTCGCGCGTGCCGCCACCCAGTTCAACATGCTGTGTCGCGGCTGGAACCATCAGATGTGGACCGACACCAAGACCCTGCTGATTGAGGGCATGAAGCTGGCCACCGTCACCTTCAACGCCGCCCGTACCGTGCTCGGCTGGGTGGTGCAGGAACTCGACCACGTGGTCATCCACCAGGTTTCCAAGGCCCACACCGACTCCGTCATCCGCGCCTTCGGCGCCAAGCCCGAAACCGTCCATCGCATCTTCCCGCACCTCGGCAACATCGGCCCCGCCTCCATCCCCACCGTACTGGCCAACATCGTCGACAACGGCAGCGTCAAGCGCGGGGATCGGATTGCCGTCATGGGCATCGGGTCGGGGTTGAATTGTGCGATGTCTGAGGTGGTTTGGTGAGGAACGGGTTACGGGTTAAGGTTTACGGTGTAGGGTTTAACGTTTACGGGGAGAAGCTGATTTGACTGCGCTGGTAAACCCTTTACCGTAAACCGTAAACCGTAACGCCCGCCCAAATGTTCTCCTCCCCCCTATATCCCTTCGAATCGAATTTCTTCGAGCTGGCCTCGGGGCTGAAGCTGCATTACCTGGACGAAGGCCCGCTGGAGGGCCGGCCGGTGGTGATGGTGCACGGCAATCCGACCTGGTCGTTCTACTACCGCGAGTTGGTCAAGGCGCTTTCCGGGGAGCATCGCTGTCTGGTGCCGGACCATATCGGCATGGGGTTGTCGGACCGACCGGCTGATGAGGACTACGACTACACCTTGCAGAGCCGGATCGATGATTTCGGAGCCTGGCT
>SLJA01000287.1 GCA_007135355.1 Wenzhouxiangella sp. | reverse complement strand
ATGCTGTAGGGCGTTTTGGTGCGCCCCTCGATGCGACAGGGAATTCCGGCCTCGCCCAGACGTTTTTTCAAATCGCGCGTAATGGTTTCGATCACTTCCTGCCGATTGCCGGCCAGCTTGGTCACGCGCTGGACAATCACCCGATGCCGGTTGGGATACAAATTGGCAAAGCCCAGCTCTTCCAGGTCCTCCTTGAGGGCGTTCATGCCCAGGCGCTCGGCAATGGGGGCGTAGATCTGCAGGGTTTCGCGCGAAATGCGCCGGCGCGAATCCGACGACATCGCGCCAATCGTTCGCATGTTGTGCAGCCGGTCGGCCAGCTTGATGAAGATCACGCGCAGGTCGCGGCTCATCGCCAATAGCAGCTTGCGAAAGCTTTCCGCGTCGGCTTCCAGCCGAGTGCGGAACTTCATCTTGTCGAGCTTGGTGACCCCCTCGACCAGCTTGGCCACATCGGTGCCGAAATCGCGGGCCAGGTCGGCATGCTCGACCGGCGTGTCCTCGATGGTGTCGTGAAGAATGGCCGCGGCCACGGTTTGGTGGTCCATGCGCATCCCGGCCAGGACGCGGGCCACAGCCACCGGATGCAGGATGTAAGGCTCGCCGGAGCGGCGCGTCTGCCCGCCATGCGCGGCAGCGCCTGTTTCATAGGCGCGCAGAACTAACGCGACCTGCTCCGGCTCCAGATAGGTATTGAGCAGATCTCTCAGTTCACGGACCGGCCCCGGCAGCATGGAATCGCGCTACGGCTGGCGCTCAGTCGTCCTCGTCGGGCGGCGGCGGCGGCACCTCGGCCTGAATGGCGGCCAAACGCGCATCCAGGTCAGCCTGCAGCTCGCGGATGTTGTCATCATTGACGGCACCGTCGGCAATTTCGCGCAAAGCGATCACGGTCGGCTTGTCGGAGGCTTCTTCGACCAACGGGTCAGCGCCATTGGCGATCTGGCGCGCACGCTGGGCAGCGGTCACAACCAGCTCGAAGCGATTGGGGACTGCCTCGATGCAGTCTTCTACGGTCACTCGTGCCATTTAAGGGCTCTTTATTCAGGACAGCCCATTATTGTAAGGTCTGGCGGTGATTCATCCAATAGCTGAAGCACTTGTCGTGACCGGCGGGTCTGGCGCAAGGGCCAGGCCGAAACAATGGCGACCAGCTCCTTGACCGCGCAATCGAAATCGTCGTTGACCACCAGCCAGCGGAAGTTGCGGCAGGCCGCGATCTCGCTGCGTGCTTCGGCCAGTCGCCGGCGAATGACCGCGGGTGCCTCGGAATTGCGGTTGATCAGGCGCTGGGCCAGGGTCGCCATGGACGGCGGCAGAATGAAAATCGTGCAGGCATCAGGGAAATACGCCATCACCTGCTCCGCGCCCTGGACATCGATTTCCAGCAGCACATCGTGGCCCTCGTCCCACAACTGCTGGACCCGCTCGCGCGCCGTGCCGTACAGATTGCCGAACACCTCGGCATGTTCCAGATAACGCCCGGCGGCGATGCCTTCCCTGAAGGCGGTCTCGTCGATGAAGTGATATTGCTGGCCGGCCACCTCGCCGGCACGGGGCGAGCGGGTGGTGTCGGACACCGATAGCGCCAGGCCGGGCAGGCGCTTGAGCAGCGCGCGGATCAGACTGGTTTTGCCGGTGCCGCTGGGCGCGGCAATGACATAAAGCTCGCCTTCATTCGACATTCTGAATTTGCTCCCGCATCTGTTCGATCAGCACCTTGAGCTCGACCGCGGCCTGGCCGGTCTCGACCACGGCGGCCTTGGAACCCAGGGTGTTGGCCTCGCGGTTGAGTTCCTGCATCAGAAAATCCAGGCGCCGACCGACCGGTTCGTCCAGGCCGATGACCCGCCGGATCTCGGCCACATGCATGGCCAGCCGATCCAGCTCCTCGTCGACGTCCAGTTTCTGCAGTTGCAGAACCACTTCCTGTTCAATACGGCCGGGCTCAACCGGATACTCCAGCGCCGCCAGGCGGTCGCGGAAACGCTGCTCCAGGCTGGAGCGAATCTCGGGCAGATGGCGACGCACCTGCTCCACCTGAGCCTCGATCCCGCTCAGACGGGATTCGATCGCCGCGGCAATGGCCGCTCCCTCTTGTTGGCGCGCCGCGATCAGGGCATCCAGGGCGTCGTCCAGCAAGTCCATCGCGGCCGCGCGCTCGCGCTCGAAGTCCGGCCGTTCCTGCATGACCAGTCCGGGCCAGTTCAGCAGTTGCGCCATGTCGGGCTGCGCCGCTCCAGGAGTGTAGTTGCCCAGCTCCTCGATCAGCCGCCCAAGACCCTGAGCCAACTCCTCGTTCAGCTTCAGGCGCGCTGATTCGGCCGCCGGATCGGCCTGAAATCTCAAGCCCGCTTCAATCTTGCCGCGACTGACGCGCTGCTTGAACAGCTGGCGAATATCCGGCTCGAGCTCGCGAAATCCCTCCGGCAAACGCAGGCTCAAATCAAGAAAACGCTGGTTGACCGAGCGCAGCTCCCAGCTCAGGCGGCCATCGCCGATCTCGCTGGCACGCAATGCGTAGGCGGTCATGCTTCGAATCATGGAGCGGCCCTGTTCGGCGTAAAGGTATCCGCCCATGGTAACCTTGCCGCCCGATCAACAGGAACGCAATCCATGGTGGACAGACCGTCCGGTCGCGCGGCAGATCAGCTGCGCCCGGTTGTGATCGAACGTCACTACACCAAGCATGCCGAAGGCTCAGTGCTGATCAGCTGCGGTCAGACGCGAGTGCTGTGCACCGCCAGTGTGGAAGAGCGCGTTCCGCCCTGGCTGCGCAACAAGGGCACCGGCTGGGTCACCGCCGAATACGGCATGCTGCCGCGCGCCACCGGCACGCGCAACCAGCGCGAAGCCAGCCGCGGCCGGCAAGGCGGGCGCACCCTGGAAATTCAGCGCCTGATCGGCCGCAGCCTGCGCGCGGTCATTGATCTGGATGCGCTGGGCGAGCGCTCCATCACCCTGGACTGCGACGTCATCCAGGCCGATGGCGGCACACGTACCGCCTCGATCACCGGCGCCTATGTGGCCCTGGTCGATGCCGTCGATCTACTCTTCGATGCCGGCAAGCTCAAGCGCAACCCCATCCATGGCCATGTCGCGGCGGTCTCGGTCGGCATGCTGGGCAGCGATGCCGTACTGGACCTGGATTACGACGAAGACTCCACCGCCGACACCGACTTGAACGTCGTCATGAACGACGGCGGCGGGCTGATCGAGATCCAGGGCACGGCCGAAGGCCATGCCTTTCACCGGCACGAACTCGACGCCATGCTGGGCCTGGCCGAAAAAGGCGTTGCCGAGCTGGTGCAAGCGCAGGAGAATGCACTCCGTGGCACTTGATCAACTGGTTCTGGCCAGCGGCAACAAGGGCAAGCTCAAAGAGCTGCGCCACGTGCTCGAGCCCTTGCATCTGAAAGTGCACTCGCAGGCTGATTTCAAGGTCGCCGCGGTGGCAGAGACCGGCCTGACTTTTGTGGAGAATGCACTGCTCAAGGCGCGCGAAGCCGCCCGCGTTTCCAAACTGCCGGCGCTGGGGGACGATTCCGGGCTGGTGGTGGACGCGCTCAAGGGCCAACCCGGCATTTACTCGGCGCGCTTCGCCGGCGACAACGCCAGCGACCGCGACAACAACGAACTATTGCTGGAAAAGCTCTCGGGCGTGATCGCGGAGCGCCGCCAGGCCGCCTTTTACTGCTGCCTGGTGCTGCTGCAACACCACCGCGACCCAGCCCCCATCATCGCCACCGGCATCTGGCACGGCACCATCCTCGAAGCCCCCCGCGGCAGCGGCGGCTTCGGCTACGACCCGCTGTTCTACGACCCGCAACTAGGAACCACCGCCGCCGAGCTCTCGATGGCGGAGAAGGCGCAGGTGAGTCATCGAGGCAAGGCGCTGAAAGCTTTGATAGGAAAGTTAAAGGGTTAAGAGTTCAGGGTTCAGGTTTCAGGGGTGGCTCCGCCGAGCTTTTCCTGAACCCTGAACCCTGAGCCCTGAACGCTTCCCTGCCCCCATGCTCCAACTCCCCCCGCTATCCCTCTACATCCACTTCCCCTGGTGCGTCGCCAAGTGTCCGTACTGCGATTTCAACTCGCATGCGCTGAACGGGGAGTTGCCGGAGGATCGTTATGTCGAGGCGCTGATTGCCGACCTGGAGCTGGAGCTGCCGCGGGTTTGGGGGCGTACGGTCAGCAGCATTTTCATGGGCGGTGGCACGCCCAGCCTGTTTTCGGCCGCCGCCATGGATCGGCTGCTGTCAGCGGTGCGTGCGCGTCTGCCGCTGGCGCCCGGTGCGGAAACCACGCTGGAAGCCAACCCCGGCACGGTCGAGCACGACCGCTTCGAAGCCTACCGCGAGGCCGGCATCAACCGCGTCTCGCTGGGGATTCAGAGCTTCAATGACCGCCATCTGAAAACCCTTGGCCGGATTCACTCAGGCGGCGAGGCCGATCAAGCCATCCGCGCGGTCAAGGCGGCCGGTTTCGACAATTTCAACCTGGACCTGATGTGGGCCTTGCCGCAGCAGTCCATTGACGAGGCGCTTGACGATCTGGAGCGGGCGCTGGACTTCGCCCCGCCGCACCTGTCGCACTACCAGCTCACCATCGAGCCCAACACCGTGTTTGCCGCCCACCCCCCGGCGCTGCCGGAGGAAGAGACCGCCTGGGACATGCAAGAGGCCTGCGCTGCACGGCTGGTCTCAGCCGGATATCGCGCCTACGAGGTCTCGGCCTGGGCCAGACCGGGCGCCATGAGTCGCCACAACCTGAACTACTGGCGCTTCGGCGACTACTTAGGCATCGGCGCCGGCGCCCACGGCAAGATCACGCTGCCGGCCGAACAGCAAGTGGTGAGAACCCGGCGAAAATCCCACCCGCGGCCCTATCTTGGCGCGCTGGAAGATCGCGGCTTCATCGCTGAAGCGCGCCAGGTCGAGGGCGGCGAACTGGCCTTCGAATACTTTCTCAATCGACTTCGCCTGCGCGAAGACATCGCGCTGGACGACTTCGAAGCCCACACCGGCCTGGCGCGAAGCCGGGTTGCTGAAACCATCGAAAAAGCCGCCGCGCTTGAGCTGATGGTCGTGGGCGACGGCGTGGT
>SLJA01000001.1 GCA_007135355.1 Wenzhouxiangella sp. | reverse complement strand
TCCATGGAGTTGACCGCCTCGGCGGTGTCGGACTGAATGGTCTGAACCAATGCTTCAATGCGTCGGGTGGCGTCGGTGGCGCGTTCGGCCAGTCGTTGCACTTCGTCGGCGACGACGGCAAAACCGCGCCCGGCACCGCCGGCCGAGGCCGCCTGAATCGCTGCATTCAACGCCAACACGTTGGTTTGCTCCGACAGGCCGTTGATCAACTCGACAATGTCGCCGATTTCCTGCGAAGACTCGCCCAGACGCTTGATGCGTTTGGAGGTCTCCTGGATCTGGTTACGGATGCTATCCATGCCGGTGATGGTTTGGCGAACCATGTCGGCGCCTCGGTTTGCGATTTCCACCGAGTTCTGGGCCACCTCGGCCGACTCACTGGATCGTTGCGCCATGTCGTCGAACGAACGAGCCATGTTGTTGATCGTTTCGGTGGCCTGACGGATCTCACCGGCCTGGTGCTCGCTGGCTTCGGCCAGTTGCATGGTGGTGGCGCGGGTCTCCTGCGCCTGCGCGGCAACCTGCTGGGCCGTGGTGTTGACCCCGGCGACCAGGTCACGCAGCGCTTCGACGGCATAGTTGACCGAATCCGCGATGGCACCGGTTACGTCTTCGGTCACCGTGGCCTGCACGGTCAGGTCGCCGTCGGCCAGCGATCCCATTTCATCCAGCAGGCGCAGGATGGCGTCCTGGTTGCGCTGATTGATTTCGGCCGTGACCCGAGCGGTGCGGCGCTGGTTGCGGTAGGCGGCCAGGCCCACCAGGAACAGCATGGCCAGTGCAACTGCGGCAAGAGCGATGCCGGTCAGCAGGGAAGGCCACAAGCGATCCTCGCCGAGCGCATCGTACTCCAACGCCAGCAATGCCGCCTGTTCGGTCAGCTCGGCCACATCCAGCGAGATTTCGTTAGCCGCTTCACGAACTTCGAACAGGTCGGCCGCGGCAATCAAAATGGCATCAACTTCGGCCTGGATTTGTTCGAACTGGGCCAGCGTTTCGTCCAGGGCCGCCCTGACCTCAGCGCTATCGATGCGCTGAATGCCGAAGGCTTCGTCGCCTTCGAGAAAGCCCCGGATCACGCGTCCGAACACGGTAGCGTCACGGCTGAATGCATCGGCTGCGGTGATTGCGCCTGTACCGCCCACCATAATGTCGCGCGCGCGCCGCTGCAGTCGATCTGCCAGGGCCAGCTGGCGCGTAGCGATGTAGATCTCCTGGGTTCCTGCGCCATTGTCGATCAGGGCCTGCACGAGGCGGTCCGATGAGGCCTGAAGCTGCGGAATCGTACGGTCGAATTCTTCGCTGGCTTCGGCAAGCTCGATCAGCAAGTCGGCGCGCGCCAGCACGCTTTGGGCATCGGTATCAATGCGGCGCCAGATTTCTTCCAGGGTTGCCAGCGTTGCATTGACCTCTGCGGGCGACGGCGGCAAGACGGTGGCGGGATCGCCGCGACGCAGCGTGCTGACCGCACGATCGATGTCCGCCCGCGTCAGCTGCAGGTCTTCCAGCGCATCGAAGTTACCCTGGGCCGACTCCCCGGCTTGCTTTGCCAGTTGCTGGGAGCGGACCTGAATCTCAGTGGTCAGGGCCAGGTAGCGAGCCTGCTGTTGATTGAGCTCGTTGAGCAGAAAAAAGTTGTAGGCGACGGCCGCCAGCAGGCCGACCAGCAGCACAAACAACAAGGCTTGCGCCGGTGAAATCTTCTGCGTCGTCCCTCTTTTCACAGCGCTATTCATGCCATTTCCTCGATCTTGCGTGATATCGGTAGTTATTTATGTGCCCGGGCCACGGCCCGGATGATCAGTTCAAGCATCGTCGCGAGCGCCATTCATGAAATCCGGCAGCTGTTCCAGAGTCTCCATTTTTAAAACACCCCAATGACTATCGCCGGACGGAAAAGCCTGGGCGACCAGGCCGCGCATCGGCGTGTCATCCCAGTCGACTGCAGCTGCCAGGTCGTCGGTATGAAAGTGACGCTGGCCGAATACTTCATCCACCACCAGTCCCGCCAACCGGCCCTGAAAACGCGTCAGCAGGAGGCGCGTGCGTGCTGTAATCGGTGTTCGTGTCTCGAAAAAGTACCAGCCCAGATCGACGACCGGCGCCAGGTTGCCCCGAACATTCGCAATGCCCAGCAGCCAGTGCTTGCTGCCCGGCAGCGGCGTGTAAGGGGGAAAGGCGATAACTTCATCGACCCGGTCGATGCGGCAGGTCAGCCGAAAATCGCCGAGGCGGAAAGCGACACCGCTCCAGTTGCTGATTTTTTGTTGTCGCCCACTCTCGCCCGCATCATGTTCGAGACTGCGACGCTCGTACGACAGCAGTCTCCTGAACAGGCCGCCCGCCGGACTGGAGTGTGCGGTGTCAGAGCGGGTTTGTGCCATCACTTGTCGCCAATCCTCATTGCCACGAGCATCTGACTCAGGCGACCGCGCTGCTGGGCAGCAATTCGTGTACTGCCCTGAGCAATTCATTGCGAGTGAAGGGTTTGGTCAAGTAGTGATCCGACCCCACGATGCGGCCCCGAGCCTTGTCAAACAGTCCGTCCTTGCTGGTGAGCATGATCACTGGCACCTTTCGAAAGCGCGCATTGTTCTTGATGATGGCACAGGTCTGGTAGCCGTCCAAGCGCGGCATCATAATGTCGACAAAGATCAAGTCCGGTTTGTGCCGGTGGATCAGGGCCAGCGCCTCGAAGCCGTCATTGGCAGTGATGACCTCACAGCCCTCACTGCTCAACATCGTCTCGGCCGAACGTCGAATGGTCCGGCTGTCGTCGATCAGCATGATCTTGAGTCCCCGAAGACTGGATCCGTCGGCCTGCCGGTTTTTGCTGAGGTTTTCGGTCATAAGCGGGTTATCTGTCCTGCTTTGCCTACCCCTATTGGAATGTTGTAGGGTAGACGATCTTGAACGGTTTTGCCAACTCGTGGGAATTCTATTCCCGAAGCAACTGGTTTGGCACGTTTTTCGAGATGTTTTCCACTCTTTGCCTGCTCTTGTGTGAGCTTCTTTCGGAGAATGGTCTATGCGTCGTAACCTGGTTGTGGTGATGGACGACATCGCCGAGATCAAGATCGGCAAGGACACGAGCTTTGCGCTGTTGCTGGAGGGCCAGCGTCGCGGCTACCGGGTTCTATATCTGAATGAAACCGACTTGTTCTTCCAGGACGGCCGTGCCGGTGCGACGGTGCGCGAAGTGCAGGTCCGTGATGATCCGGCCGGTTGGTACGAACTGGACTGTACCCGGCCTCATTATTTCGGGCCGGAGGATCTGGTCTTGATGCGCGCCGACCCGCCCGTGGATCCTGACTATCTGCATGCAACCTATCTTCTTGATTTGGCGGAAGCTGCCGGTGCGCGGGTGGTTAATCGCCCGCGCGCTTTGCGCGAGTTCAACGAGAAGCTGGCCATCGGACGGTTCCCAGACCTGATTCCGCCGACCCTGGTCAGCGCCAGTCACGCCATGATTCGAGATTTCGTTCGGAAGCAGGGCAAGGCGGTCCTGAAGCCGCTTGACGGCATGGGCGGTCGAGGCATTTTCCTGGCCACCGCGGATGATCCGAACCTTAATAGCATGCTGGAGAGTCTCACCGGAGCGGAGCGTCGTCCGGCCATGGCCCAGGCTTTCCTGCCAGAGATACAAGATGGCGACAAGCGCGTGCTGGTCATCGGCGGGCGGCCGGCGGATTATGTTCTGGCGCGGATCCCGGGTAACGAGGATTTCCGCGGCAACCTCGCGCGCGGGGGACGCGGTGAAGGTCGCCGCCTCGGCCCGGCCGACCGGGCAATCGCCGAAGCGGTGGGGCCGACACTGGTGGAGCACGGCATCATGCTGGCGGGGCTGGATGTGATCGGTGATCGCCTGACCGAGATCAATGTCACCAGTCCCACCTGCATACGGGAACTTGATGCCCAGTTCGGGCTCAACATTGCAGGACAGTTGTTCGATGCCGTGGATCCATGAGAGAACTCGCGCCGGCTCCGGCTGCAACCGACTCGCTGGCGCTGGCGCTGGCGGTCGCGGCCGCTGTGCACGTCGCGGTCATTGGATTGGTTCATTTTGAGTTTTTGAGCGACCGCGGGCAGACCGTTGCGCCCAGTCTCGATGTGATCATGGTGGACTGGGCGACGGAGGATGCGCCCGAGGAGGCCGACTTTCTCGCCCAGGTCTCGCAGTTGGGGGGTGGGGACAGCCCAGATCGCGGGGAGCCGGATCAAGCGCTGCCGCCGGAGCCGGCAGTGGCCGAAACCGAGCTGGCGCAAATGGAAGCCGCGCCCGCTGATCCCGCTTCGGCTCCGGAAACGATGGTCAGTGCCGAGGCGGCTGAAGCCTTGCCGGTCGAACCGGAGCCGGCCGACCTGGAGCGGCTGGAGCGGCCGGACCGGCCCGAAGCGCGGGACTTGATCGAGCAATCCCTGGCCATGGTCAGGTCGCCGCAGTTGCACCGGGACGCGACCGACTTCCGTCAGCAACCGCGGCGCAAATTCATTTCAGCGGCCACGCGCGAGCATTTGTTTGCCAGCTACATGAGCGCATGGATTGCCAAGGTGGAGCGCATCGGCAACATGAATTATCCGGAGACGGCCCGGCGCCAGGGGGTCGAGGGCAGCCTGGTGCTGAGTGTTGATATTCTGGCCGACGGCAGTGTCGACGATATTCGCGTCATGCGCTCTTCCGGCCACGACATCCTGGACGAAGCCGCGGTCCGCATCGTGCGTTTGTCGGCGCCTTTTGCGCCGCTGCCGGCGGAAATGACCGAGCAGCTCGATATCTTGACGATCACTCGAACCTGGCAGTTTTCCAGTGCTGGCGGCCTGCGTCAGCGCTGAGTGAGTGGCGGGATATTGGCAAGGGGCTTCTGGCCGGCCAGTTCATGACCTGGGTGCGAAACGGCGTTGGCCGTGCCGGTAACCTGCGAGGATCTGCGGTTTGAACGGCAGCGCTGCTAAAATGCTTCCATGAGCTACCTGGAGCGCCAATTTCTGATCGCCATGCCCGGCCTGGAAGATCCCAATTTCAGCCGTGGCGTTACCTTGTTGTGCCAGCACAACGATGAGGGTGCGCTGGGCATCACGATCAATCGTCCATCAGAGTTTGTTTTGTCCGACTTGCTGGCCCAGGT
>SLJA01000268.1 GCA_007135355.1 Wenzhouxiangella sp. | reverse complement strand
CCGTTGTGCTGCTTCACCGCCGAGGAGATCTGGGCCGAGATGCAGGGCGAGCGGGCCGAGTCGGTCATGCTGGCGACCTGGTACCAGGGCCTGGGCCAGATCGAAGAGGAAGAGCGTGCATTTTGGCGGCGCATGCGCGCGGTGCGCGAAGTGGTCGGTCCGCGCCTGGAGGAGCTGCGCCGGGCCAAGGCCATCGGCTCCTCGCTGGCCGCCGAAATCACCCTGGAGACCGAGGCCGGCAGTGAACTGGAGGCGGTACTCGATCGTTTCGGGGACGAGCTGCGCTTCTTTTTCATCTCTTCCGACGTCCACCTCGGCCGGGCCGAAGGCGAGGTCAGCGAGGCCCGCATCGATGGTGAGCTGCTGCGCTTTTCGGTCCGCGCGACGGCGCATGCCAAGTGTGTGCGCTGCTGGCATCACCGCGATTCGGTCGGCGCCGATGACGCACATCCCGAACTGTGCGGCCGCTGCGTGACCAATCTGAGCGGTGCCGGCGAAACCCGGCGCTGGGCCTGACCATGTCGCAGACCATGCGGCCCGGCCGCTACCTGCTATGGCTGGCTCTGGCCGGTGTATTGCTGGCGCTGGATTTGTGGACCAAGCATCTGGCCAGCCAGAACCTGGAGCTGTTTCGGCCGCTTGTGATCACGCCCTGGCTGAATCTCACACTGGCGCACAACGAAGGGGCGGCGTTCAGTCTCCTCGCGGACGCCGGCGGCTGGCAGCGCTGGTTTTTCACCGCCATAGCCCTGATTGTCAGCGGCGTGCTGTTGGTCTGGCTCAAACGTCTGCCGAACTCCGCACGGCTATTGCCGGTGGCCATTGTCATGGTGCTGGCCGGCGCGCTGGGCAACATGATCGACCGTATCCGCCAGGGCTATGTGGTCGATTTCATCGATGTCCACTACCAAGGCTGGCACTGGCCGGCGTTCAATATTGCCGATATGGTCATCGTCACCGGGGTCATCTTGCTGCTGCTGGAGGGATTCATTCCGCGCCGCGTCTCGACCACCTGAGGCCCGATGCTCAGGCTTTGTCCAGAAACCAGAAAACGCAAAACCCCGGCTTGTGGCCGGGGTTTGCTTGGGCATTTTCGTGATCTGACTCAGTCCTCGCCCATCAAAAAGCCGAACAGATGGAGCAGACTGGAAAACAGGTTATAGATGGACACGAACAAAGTCACCGTGGCCATAATGTAGTTGCGTTCGCCGCCGCGCACGATCTGCTGGGTTTGATAAAGAATCAGCCCGCACATCAGCACCGCGAACATCACCGACACTGCGAGTCCCAGTGCGCTCATTTCGAAAAAGATCGCGCCCAGACCGGCCAGAAAAGCAACCAGGATGCCGACGAACAGGAATGGCCCCAGAAAGCTGAAGTCGCGCCGCGTGGTCATGGCGAAAGCCGACAAGCCGACAAAGGCAATGGCGGTTGCGCCAAAAGCGGCGATGACGAGTTCATGGCCGTTGCTGAACGCGCTGAGGTAGCTGTTGACGATGGGACCGAAAGTCGCTCCCATGAAGCCGGTTAGCGCAAACACGCTCAACAGCCCCCAAGCTGAATTGCGCAACGCGACGGTCAGAAACAGCAGGCCAAAATAGCCGGCCAGGGTCAGCAGCACCCCGGGATAAGGCCAGCCCTGAGTCATAGCGACATAGCCCATGGCGGCGCTGAACAACAGCGTCATGGCCAGAAGATTCCAGGTGTTACGCAGAACCTTGCGCGCGCTTTCATCGATTTCCGCTCCGGCACCTCGGGGCAGGGAAGCTGTACGGATTCGTTCGGTCATGGTCTCCAACTCGTGTTTTGACTGATATCCAGCAAGATTGTAGCCGGACAGCGTCCGGCCGCAATGATCATTGACCGCAATGGTAGCAGGAAGGTTTCCGGAAATCGGAGCAGATTTTGTTTTACAGGCTCATAGCGGGCTATAATGGCGGGCTGCCCGGAGGGCCTGGTCGCGGGCCACCCCGGATTTTGTGACAATCTAGTTGGAGATGTTCAATCAATGAGCAAAAAATTCGAAGTAGCGGCCGAGCCGCGCGCGGATGTAGGGAAAGGTGCGAGCCGCCGCCTGCGTCGCGCGGGACGCGTTCCGGCCATTGTCTATGGAGCTGATCAGGGTCCAGTCAGCCTGACGGTCGATCACAACTACCTGCTGCATGCCGTGGAGGACGAGGCTTTTCGCTCCTCGGTCCTTGATCTGGTCATCAGCGGCGGCAAGCGTCAACGCGTAGTGTTGCGCGATCTGCAGCGGCATCCGTTCAAGCCGCTATTGACGCATGTGGATTTTCTGCGCGTGTCGGCCGGCCAGGCTTTGCGCATCGAAGTGCCTCTGCATTTCGTCAATGAAGAGGACTCGCCGGCCGGTCGCATGAGTGGCGTGGTGATTTCCCACCAGATTACTGAAGTCGAGATTGCCGCTACCCCGGAAAATCTGCCCGAGTACATCGAGGTGGACCTGGGCGCATTGCAGCCCGGTGACAGTGTCATGCTCAGCCAGCTGGCCCTGCCGGAGGGCGTCACCATCCCCGCACTGGAAGTATCGGAAGACAACGACGCTCCAGTGGTGGCTGCGATCTTCATTCGCGAGTCGCAGGGCACGGGTGAAATGGCCGCCGAGGCCGATGCGGCGGCGGACGTTGCCCCGGCCGTCGAGACCGTGGCCGAGTCCGAAGACGATGCCGAGGATGCCTCGGAGGAAGTCGATGACGCGGACGACGAAGAGGCGAGTCGCAAGACCGACTGAGCGGCCGACCGGCGCAGCGCCCGGGTGGTCTGATGGGTGATCGCTGGTTGATCGTTGGCCTGGGCAACCCTGGCAGTCAGTACGAAAGAACCCGGCATAACGCCGGGTTCTGGTTCGTTGACGCTATGGATCGCCGTTGGCCCTGCGGACTGAAAAAGGACAAGAAATTTCATGGCCTGGCTGGCCGCGCGCGCCTCGACGGAGTCGAGGCGGTCGTGTTGAAGCCGGAGACCTACATGAACGATTCAGGGCGGGCGGTGCGGGCCGTCATGGATTATTTTCAGATCCCGCATCAGCGCGTGCTGGTCGCCTACGACGACCTGGATTTGGCACCGGGCACGGCGCGGCTCAAGTTGGGAGGTGGGCACGGCGGGCATAACGGCTTGCGCAGCCTCTTTTCCCATCTGGGCGGCCCCGACTTCTGGCGGGTGCGCATTGGCATTGGACATCCAGGGCTGCGCGAGGCGGTGACGCCATGGGTTTTGAGTCGGGCCGGCGCCGACGACGAGGCGGCTATTGTGGCCGCAATTGACAGGGCGGTCGAGGTTGTCCCGGAGTTGCTCAACGGGCGGCCCGAGCGCGCCATGCAAGCCTTGCATACGGCAGCGCGGGGCGACCTGGCGCAAGGAGATTGAAAACCAGTGGGATTCAAATGCGGCATCGTGGGTTTGCCCAACGTGGGCAAGTCGACCCTGTTCAATTGCCTGACCAAAGCCGAGATCGCGGCCGAGAATTATCCTTTCTGCACCATTGAGCCCAATGTGGGCATGGTGGCCGTGCCCGATGCGCGGCTGCAGGCGCTGGCCGACATCGTGCGCCCTGAAAAAACCGTTCCGACCATGATGCAGTTCGTTGATATTGCGGGTCTGGTGGCCGGTGCCTCACGCGGCGAGGGGTTGGGTAACAAGTTCCTTGCCCACATCCGCGAGACTGATGCCATCGCGCATATCGTGCGCTGTTTTGCGGACGATGACGTCACCCACGTGGCCGGTCGTATCGACCCGCTGTCGGACATTGAAACCATCGACACCGAACTGGTCTTGGCCGATCTGGAGACGGCCGAACGAGCGCTGGACCGCGCGGCGCGCCAGAGCAAATCCGGGGACAAGGAAGCCCGGCGCTTGACGGAGTTGCTGACCCGGGTTGTGGAGCATTTGGGCAGTGGCGCGCCTTTGCGCACCCTGGAGCTGGCTGACGTGGAGCGGGCGACCCTCAAGAGCTGGCAGTTCATTACCGCCAAGCCGGTCTTGTTCGTGGCCAACGTGGACGATTCGGCTGTCGCCGACAACGAGCTGGTCAGGCAGGTACGCACCCATGCCGCAAGTCAGAACGCCGAAGTCGTGGTGCTGTGTGCCGCACTGGAGGCTGAACTGGCAGAGTTGAGCGCCGCCGAGCAGGCTGAGTTTCTGGCCGATCTGGGTCAGACCGAGCCGGGCCTGAATCGCCTCATTCGGGCCGGTTATGCCTTGCTCGAACTGTTGACGTTTTTTACTGCTGGGCCCAAAGAAGTGCGCGCCTGGACCGTGCATCGTGGCGCGACCGCGCCGCAAGCCGCGGGCCGTATCCACAGTGATTTTGAAAAAGGTTTCATCCGGGCCGAAGTGACCGCGTTCGATGATTTCGTCGCCAGTCGCGGCGAGGCCGGCGCCAAAGCAGCCGGTAAATTGCGTCTGGAGGGCAAGGACTACGTGGTCGCTGAAGGCGATGTGATGCATTTTCGCTTCAATGTCTGAGGTGGCCGAACAGCGCGGCACGAAGCGCCGGACAGGCGGAAATTTGTGATCGAGTCGGTTGACTATCGTAGTTCGATAGGCGACAATAGCAGGCTTCGTCTGGATTTGACGAACAGGAGTGTTTAGAGCGTCGGATTGTTCGGAGGGGTACTCAAGCGGTCAACGAGGGCAGACTGTAAATCTGCTGGCTATGCCTTCGCAGGTTCGAATCCTGCCCCCTCCACCACGATTCGAGCGTGTTCGGAGCTTAACCGAACGAACCGAGCGGGTGTAGTTCAATGGTAGAACCTGAGCCTTCCAAGCTCATGATGTCGGTTCGATTCCGATCACCCGCTCCAATTGATAACCGCGCCCACGTAGCTCAGGCGGTAGAGCACTCCCTTGGTAAGGGAGAGGTCACTGGTTCGAGTCCAGTCGTGGGCACCAGATTAGGCGCTGTTTGAGCGCTTTGACAAATCAACATCAGGGAACGGAGTTTTTGACGCATGTCCAAGGCAAAGTTTGAACGCACGAAGCCGCACGTGAACGTCGGCACGATTGGTCACGTAGACCATGGCAAGACGACGCTGACGGCGGCGCTGACGAAGGTGTGCGCGGAAGCTCGCGGTGGTGAATTCCGGGCCTATGATCAGATTGACAATGCGCCGG
>SLJA01000153.1 GCA_007135355.1 Wenzhouxiangella sp. | reverse complement strand
CGGCTCGCCGGGGCTTTCATAGGGGTCGGATTCGGCGAGCATCTCGAGGAGAAAGTCCTTGACTGCCTCGGCACGGGCACTGGCGGCGACGGTTCGTTCCGCCTCCAATTCGGTCTGCTTGGCCTGCCAGAGTACTGATGTCACCCCTGCGCTGGCGACGGCAAGCAAGAGCGCGGTCCCAGCCAGACCCGCCCAGTGGCGCCGCACGAAACATCTCAAACGGTAGCTTCGACTGGACTCCATGGCCCTGAGTGGCAAGTGGCGGCGATGCCGTTGGAGTTCGTCCAACACGGTAGCGGCCGATGGATAGCGCTGCTCCGGGGTGGTCGCGGTGGCTTTCCGAATAAGGCTTAAGAGTTCGGGCGAAAATTTCGAAGCCTGACGGGACAGCTCTGGTTCGATCTGCCTGGCATCGGCCGGCGGCTTTTGTTGGGTAAGCAACCAAAACAGCAGTGCGCCCAGCGACCAGATATCGCTCGCGGGGGTGATTTCCTCACCGGCGCGTTGCTCGGGGGAGGCAAAGCCGGGAGTCAGTGCAAGTGGTGCTGCCAGTTCGGTGTCGCTGGACTCCAGCAGCCGGGCTACGCCGAAATCGAGCAGCTTGATGCTCCCATCGTCTCGTATCCGGATGTTGTTGGGTTTGATGTCACCGTGAACAATCAGACGCTGGTGGGCGTGGGCCACGGCCTCGGCGATGTGCTCAAAGACCTTGATGCGCGATTCCATGCCGGGTTTTTCCTGCACCAGCCAGTCGGCCAGATCCCGGCCATCGACCCACTCCATGACCAGAAACGGCCCAGCCTGGTCGTCCAGTCCGGCATCAACCAGGCGGGTGACTGCCGGATGATCGAGACGGGCGAGCAGGCGGCATTCGCGCCGCAGCAGCTCGGCCAGACCGCGTCGGCGCCGCCCGATCTGCTTGATAGCCACCTCCATTTCGAAGGCTCCGTCGGCGCGCCGTCCCTGGTAGACCCTGCCCATGCCGCCCCGGCCCACTTCGGCGATGATCTCCCAAGGGCCGAGACGGTCCCCAGGGTTCAGATGCCCAACGCTGAGTTCGATGCGCTCGATCGATTCGCCTGCCAGCCGCCGCATGGAGTCGTCCAGCAGGGTGACGGTATGGCTGCCGCCAAGCAGACGCTCCAGCCAGGCGGCCAGATGCGGTCTGCGCCTGCGGGCCTCTTCCAGCCAGGCAGCCTGTTCGCTTTCAGGTAATTCCAGGTACTGAATCAGCAGCCGATCTACCGCACGGCGGCGCATTGGGCTGAGTGGGTTGAGTCCCTTTATCATGCAGAAATCTCTTGTTTCCTGTCGCAGATCTAAGTTCCTCGCGTTATTGAAGGGTAGCACCGGCCCAGTTTGAATTCATTTCGGGCTGTTTTCATGGAACAACGATGGGAGAGGAATGTTTGACATGGGCAAGCTGCTAACTTTGTTCTCGCTGATGCTCTGGGCACCGGTTGTTTTGGCCGTCCCGATCAGCTACCAGGGGCAGTTACAGGATCAGGCTGGGCCGTTCACAGGAATTGCGGATATGGAGTTCCAGTTGTTCGCCAGTCTCCTGGACGATGACGCCGTGGGCGATCCGATCAGCAAGGAGGGAGTCCCTGTCAGCGATGGCCTGTTCCAGGTCGAACTTGATTTCGGACCGGTTTTCGGCAGCGATCCGCTCTACCTGTCCATCAGCGTGGATGGCGAGGTGCTAACGCCGCGCCAGCAAATCACCGCCGCGCCTGTGGCCCGATATGCCCTGTCGGCTCCCGGAAGCTCGGTCTGGGAAAGTCAAGACGACGGGGTCGCCTATGCCACCGACGGGCTGGCTCTCTCATTCCTGCCGGCACCTGACATCGAAGACGGGCCGGTTATTCTGATGGGCCATCCAGCAAATGAAGCGGCCTCTGGGGCAACGGTGTCCGGTGGCGGATCCGCGGCTCAACCCAACCGGGCGACAGGAACCTACGCCAGCGTTTCTGGAGGCAGAGAGAACTGGGCTTCGGGATTCGGAGCCACGATTCCCGGAGGTGAAGAGAATCGTGCCACGGTAACCAGCGCAACGGTCGGCGGCGGGCTGCGAAATCAGGCAACGGGCGTGCGATCGACCGTGTCGGGCGGGTTTGTCAACCAGGCTTTGGGTACGGCAGCGGCCGCAGGGGGAGGGAGCGGCAACCGAGCGCAAGGCGACAACGCAACAGTCCCGGGTGGCCTGAATAATCAGGCGCTGGGCAATTACAGCTTCGCGGCAGGTCGTCGGGCCCGGGCCGCGCAGGACGGTGCCTTTGTATGGGCTGACAGCACCGATGCCGACTTTGCCTCAACCGGTGAAGACCAGTTTCTGATCCGCGCCAGCGGCGGAGTTGGGATCAACACCAACGATCCGAATGGCTTTGACCTGGCGGTGGGTGGCCACGCGGCCAAGCCCGGCGGCGGATCCTGGACCACTTTTTCGGATGCGCGACTGAAGCGGAATATTCAGCCGGTGAGCGAGGGGCCTGAAAGTCTGCTTGAGCGCCTGCTTGCGCTGAACGCCTATTCCTTCGAGTACACCAGGGACGCTGTCGATACTCGGCTTGGATTACCCGGACGGCAGATCGGCTTGCTGGCTCAGGAAGTCAAGGACGTGTTTCCCGAGTGGGTGGGCTCGGACGAAAACGGGTATTTCTACGTGACCGAGCGGGGTACGACGGCGATCATGGTTGAAGCACTGCGCGAGCTGCGGGACAGCCAAGACCGACAATTGGCCGAGTTGCGCTCCGAAAACGGCGAGCTGCGCCGTCAGGTTGCGGCCAACAGTCAACTGGCCGAGCGTAACGCAGAGCTGGAACAGCGACTGGCAGCACTTGAAAGCCTGCTGCTGGACGACCGAGCAGTCGCGGTCGGTCAGTGAATCCTGAATCGTGTCCGGGTCAGTTGCCGATCCGGGCGTGAAGGCCGGCCACGGCTTCGTTGACGGCCAAGTCGCCGGATTCGCTACCGCACTGATTGCGGTCTTACATCAGCACGTCCAGGCCGGCTGAGCGCAGTTTTTCGTAGAGTTTCTCGGCCGGGTCGCAGGGTTGCTTACTTATGGGAACCGCGAGAGCCTCCAAAACTGTCTTGATGTTCCAGGGGCGCGAGCCCGAATATGGTCTAGTCGGCGTTTTCGGCTAACTCATACCGCAACCACACATTGGCTCGCTGTAGCTGACGCTGAACGGTTCGGCGCGAAATGCCCTGCATTTCGGCGATGTCATCCGTACTCAGACCGGCATAGAAACGGGCAGCGACAAGGTCGGCGAGTTTCTTGTCTGTTTGCGCCAGCCCGTCCATGGCTCGTTCAATATCCAGGATGCGCTCGGCATCGCGGCGACCATCGGCGGGTACCTGCTCTTCGAAGGCCACATGTACCGCGTCCCCGCCTCTTTTTTCGGCCAGACGCTTACGGCCCGAGCGAATTCGGTGATGACGCCCATGTATAGCTAAACCAGAACTTTCCGGCCATGGTGACGGTGTTTGGAACTTCCCGGCCTTATGAATCGCTGATTGGCGGGTTGCTATCCGGCTCGGCAAACCAGCGTGAGGCGTTCATCGTCTGAAAACGATCCATGAAGATTTCGTCGCCGAGTTCCTCCAGGCTGGTACCCCAGAATCCACCGGTCAGTTGCCAGGGGCCTCCGGACAGGGCGCGGGCTTCGGTGGCTTCCCATTGGCCGATTGTGCCGGACAGGGTCCATTCGCCACCGGTGGCTTCGATTACGCCGCCGCCGGCGATGGTCCATTGTGTAATTTGGAATTCGGCGCTGACCGGGGCGGCGACCAGCGCGAGGACCAGCGCCAGCGGCGCGGCGGGAGCGAGGTGTCGGTGAATTGTTCTCATGGGCGGCCTCCGGATCCAATCGGTCCGTAAATTTGCGGCTTCTACCTCGTTAAAACGGAATACAGCTCAAAATCGCGTCATCGGTTCATGTCTAACGCCATCGATGCGTGCAATCCAGCCCACGCCGGCCTCTTGATCAAGCGCTCTTGCCGTCCACCCCCAGCCGCTTGTGCATGATCGGCGAAGTCGTGGTGTACTGCAGGAACTGGCGCTGCTCGGGATGCAGGTGTTTCTGCACGGCGAAGGCGGCCAGGGCGGCTTCATGGAAGCCGGACAGGATGAGTTTCTTCTTGCCGGGGTAGGTGTTGATGTCGCCGATGGCGAACACGCCTTCGATCGAGGTCTGGAATTTCTCGGTGTCGACCTGGATCTGCTTTTTCTCAAGCTCGAGATCCCAGTCGGCGATCGGCCCGAGGTCCGGGGCCAGGCCCCAGAAGACCAGGATTTCCTCGCCCTCGACCACGCGCTTGTTCTTGTCCAAGTCCATGATTTCCAGGCCCTGGAGCCGGCCGTCTTCGGACACGACCTGCATGATCAGGCCCTGGTGCTCGCGAATCTTGCCGGTCCCGGCCAGGGCCTTGACCTTGGCAACGGAAGCCGGTGCGCCGCGGTATTCGGGTCGGCGGTGGATCAGGTCGATGGATTGGGCGATCTCGGCCAGGTCCACGGTCCAGTCCAGCGCCGAGTCGCCGCCACCCAGAATCAGCAGGCGCTTGCCGCGAAAGCGCTCTCGGTCGGTGACCTTGTAATGCACCAGCCCCGCTTCGATCTCATCCAGCCCCTTGGCCTTGAGTTTGCGCGGCAGAAAGGAACCCAGGCCGCCGGCGATGATCACCGTGCCGGCGTCGAACTCGGTGCCGGCTGTGGTGACTACGGTAAAGCGGCCGTCGTCGCGCTTTTCGAATCTTTGCACCTGCTGTTTCAGATGAATGCCGGGGCTGAACGGCGCAATTTGCTCCATCAGCTGGTCGATCAACTCCTGCGCGCCGATGACAGGGTAGGCGGGGATGTCGTAGATCGGCTTTTCTGGATACAGCTCGGAGCACTGACCGCCGACCTGCGGCAGACTGTCGACCAGCTCGGCCTTAAGATCCAGCAGGCCCAGTTCGAAGACCTGGAAAAGCCCCACAGGGCCTGCGCCGATGATCACGGCGTCGGTTTGGATGGGCATGGGGTTACCTTGTTGACGATGGAGAACGAGCGGAAAACGGTATCACAAGGGGTGTTTTTCCGGGGTTCAGGTTTCAGGGTTCAGGGCTCAGGTTTCCGGTTTCCGGTTT
>SLJA01000164.1 GCA_007135355.1 Wenzhouxiangella sp. | reverse complement strand
TCGAAGTGATTTCCGGTGAGCGCCTGGAGCGCGAGTTTCCGGCCATCCACGTGGTCGGCCAGGCCTCAAGCCGCCCGCCCTGCCTGATCCGTCTGCAATGGGGAGAGCCGGACGCGCCGCCGCTGGCGCTGGTCGGCAAGGGGGTGATCTTCGATTCCGGTGGCCTGAACATCAAGCCCGGCGACGGCATGGTGCTGATGAAAAAAGACATGGGCGGAGCGGCCCACGTGCTGGGCCTGGCGCGGATCATCATGGCGCTGGGGCTGAAGGTGAACCTGCGTGTCTATATCCCGGCGGTCGAAAACGCCATTGCGGGTAACGCCTATCGCCCGTCCGACATCATCAAGACGCGCAAGGGACTGAGCGTGGAGATCGGCAATACCGATGCCGAGGGGCGGGTGGTGCTGTCCGATGCCTTGACTTGGGCCAGCGAAGAGGGGGCCGAGCGCATCATCGACATGGCCACCCTCACCGGCGCGGCTCGCGTGGCCTTGGGCGAGGACCTGCCGCCGATCTACGCCCGCGATGAGCAGCAGGCGCGGGCCATCCAGGATCTGTCCTTCCAGGTCGAAGATCCGCTGTGGCACCTGCCCTTGTACAAGCCCTACAACAGCTACATCAAGCCGCCCATCGCCGACTTGTCCAACGCCGGCACCAGCAAGTTCGCCGGCAGCCTGACCGCCGCGCTGTTTCTCGATCATTTCGTGGCACCGGAAATCGACTGGTATCACCTCGACATCTACGCCTGGAACCTGGGCGACCGTCCGGGGCGCCCGGCCGGCGGTGAGGCGCAGGGCTTGCGCGCGCTGTGGGCGTGGCTCAAGCAGGAATACGACCTGGCCTAAAGTCGCCAGACACCCAGAATGACGACGGCCACCAGGGCAAACATCAGCATCACCAGGTAGGACAGGCTCAGCACCAGGTACTTGACCACGGTCAGCCCCCAGCCCTGACCGTAAAAGCGTTTCATGCTGATCAGTACATAGGCCGGAATCCACAGCGCGATGGCCACGGCGGCCCAGTACAACAGGCCGCCGAGCAGACCGTGACCGAAGAAGGTGGCTTGGTCCAGCAGGCCGCGCACCAGGGCGATCAGATACAGCCCGACCAGACTCAGGAACACAAACGCATGGTTGTGCACCTGCAACAGCAGGTGTTCGATGTAATAACGGCGGGCGAACAAATAGAACACCGCAACCCAGGCTGAAAACAGCGGCAGGATCACGAACATGGTCTGCGGCAGCATGCCGGCGGCCGTTCGCACGAAGCGGGCCGGGTTGTGCACGGTCTCGCGCGCATTGGCGTCGATGATGGCTACCTGGCGGTTGAGCCAGGCGTTGCCGGCGGGTCCCAGCCAGGACAATTCCAGCGGATTGTCTTCCGGATGCCAGTCCTGGCTGCCGAATTGGATGGCGCCGCCGGAGCCGTCGGCGAAGCCTTGAGCGGCATCATCCGGCATGCCGCTCAGATCAGCACTGCTGATGACCAGCGTCACGATTAGAAAGGCCAGAATACTGGCGACCAGGTACAGCCGCACCGGCGGCGTGTAGCGGGCCCGCTTGCCGGCCACATACTCATGTGACAGCCAGCCGGGCCTGAACAGCAGGCGCTGTAGTGTGCGCCACATGCGCGAGTCGTAGTACAGGGTTTCCGAGGCGACTTCGCCGACCAGGCCGGGCAGGGCGCGGATGAACGACCGCGCCGGTTGTCCGCAGCGGTGGCAGTAGGGCCCGCTGAGCAGGGTGCCACAATTGTTGCACTCGCGCGCCGGCCTGGATCGTGTCGGTGTTTCATCTCTGGCTTGCAAGGATGGCGCTCCCGGACAACAATGCCGCTCCCCTGTTCAAGCACTCGAGTATATGCCAGCTTCGCCGCAGCCCCCGCTGAGTCACGAGGTGCGCCGCACCCTGGTGCTGGCCGCGCCGCTGGTGATCGGGCAGCTGACCAATTTCGGCATGAACTTCGTCGACACCGTCATGGCCGGGCGGCTGGGTACGGTGGATCTGGGCGCAATTGCCGTAGGTTCTGCCGTGTGGTCGGCCGGGATGCTGTTCACGCTGGGGGTATTACTGGCCGTCTCGGCCACGGTCTCGCAGCTCGACGGCGCCGGCCGCCGGGCTCAGGCCGGTGAATTCACCCGCCAGGCCTTGTGGCTGGCGCTGGCCCTGGCTGCCGGCCTGATTGCCCTGGCCCTGGGGGCGGGCCCGCTGATGGTGGCGCTTGACGTCGACGAAGCCGTGGCCACCTTGTCGATGGGCTACCTGCGTGCCATCGCCTGGGGCGCGCCGGCTCTGGCCTTGATGTTGACGCTGCGGTTTTTTTCCGAAGGGACGGGCCACACGCGGCCGACCATGTATGTCGGGCTGCTGGGCATTGCGCTGAACATTCCGCTGAACTGGATGCTGATGTTCGGCAACCTCGGCTTCCCCCGCATGGGTGCGGTCGGGGCCGGCTGGGCTACCGCCATCGTGCTGTGGCTGCAGCTGCTGTTGCTGATCATCTGGGTCGCCTGGCGACCACAGTACCGACCTTTTGGCGTTTTCGCTCGTTTCACGGCGCCGAATTGGCGCGAGATCATCGCGCTGTTGAAGGTCGGCCTGCCGATCGGTTTCATGGTGCTGATGGAGGGCGGACTGTTCGTCGCCTCGGCCCTGCTGATCGGCACCCTCGGCGCCCTGCCGGTGGCCGCCCACCAGGTGGCGATGAATTACACCGGGCTGGTGTTCATGGTACCGCTGGGCCTGTCCGGGGCGATTACGGTGCGCGTGGGCAACGCCATTGGCCGCGCCGATCCGGAGGGCGCTAGACGCGCGGGCCTGGTCGGCATCGGCATGGCGGTGGTGTTTGCGCTGTTCTCAGCCGCCATCATCGTGCTGTTCCCAGAGCAGATTGTGCGCCTGTACACCGCGGATCCGGAAGTGATCGCGCTGGGGGCGAGTCTGCTGCTGTTCGGCGCGATTTTCCAGTTGTCGGATGGGGTGCAGGTCGCCGCCGCCGGCGCCCTGCGCGGCATGAAGGACACCCGCATCCCCATGGTCTACAGCGTGCTGGCCTACTGGATGATTGGCATCAGCGTGGGCTGGTGGCTGACCTTCCGCGCCGAGTGGGGGCCGGCCGGCATGTGGGTGGGCATCCTGACCGGCTTGAGCGTGGCCGCGGTGTTGCTGACCGCCCGTTACCTGCGACTGAGCCGAGGCAGGGTCAGCGCCGTGGGCGCTCGTCCATGACCTCTTGCACATTGTGATCGTCACGCCGGCGCACTAAACTTTGCGCTCGATCCTGACGGCGAGCCTTCCATGGCGCATTCCTCGAAACCCAATATCCTTGTTCGGCTTTGGCTCGGCTTTTGGCGCGGCGTTACTGCTTTGCGCATGGCCACCTTCAATATTGTCTTTCTGCTGGTGCTGGCCCTGATCATCGGGGCGATCGTGCGCGGTGGGGATCAACTGGTGGTCGAAGAAGACACCACGCTGGTGCTGAATCCGCGCGGCTTCATCGTCGAAGAGCACACCGGCTCGCCGATTGAGCGCGCCTTGAACGAAGCCCTGGGACAGGGCGTGGCCGAGACTCAGTTGCGCGATATCCTCCATGCCCTGGAGCGGGCAGCCGACGACGATCGTATCACCCAGGTGCTGATTTCGACCGAAGAGCTGATCGGGGTTGCCCCGGGGATCATGCTCGAGTTGAGCGCCGCCTTTGAGCGTTTTCGCGCCAGCGGCAAACCGGTAATTGCCTACGGCGGTTTCTTTGGCCAGGGTCAGTACTTCATGGCGTCGCTGGCCGATGAAATCTGGCTGGATCCGGACGGCGCGGTGCTGTTGACTGGCTATGGTTTCTTCCGCCAGTACTTTGCCGAGGGGCTGGAGCGCCTGGGTGTGGATGTCAACCTGATCCGGGTCGGCGAGTACAAGTCCGCCATGGAGCCGTTCATTCGCTCCGATATGTCGCCGGAAGATCGCGAGGCGACCGAGTATTTCCTCAATGATCTGTGGCAGCGCTACGTAGAAATGACCGCGCGCAACCGCGGCATGCCGGTTGAGGTCATGACGGAGCTGACGCAAAACTTTTCCAGCCATTTGCAGGCTGCCGAAGGGGATATCGCGCAGATGGCCCTGGACCGCGGTCTGGTCGACCGCCTGGTCAGCCGGCCGGAAATGCGCGCTGAAATGGCGCTACGCGGGGCGCCCGATGACAACGGCAGTTTCCGCAACATCGGTTTTGCCACCCTGGCCGCCATGCCCGAACCGAAAAAGCTGCGACGGCCCAGCGAACAGGTTGGCGTGATCGTCGCCCAGGGCGTGATCGTGGAAGGTGCCCAGCCGGCCGGGACCATTGGCGCCGACAGTACATCGCGTCTGATTCGCCAGGCCCTGCACGACGATAGCATCCGCGCCGTGGTGTTGCGGGTGGATTCCGGCGGCGGCAGTGCGTTCGCCTCGGAGTTGATCCGGAGGGAGTTGATGGCCCTGCGCGAGGCCGGCAAACCGGTGGTGGTCAGCTTCGGCAACGTGGCCGCCTCGGGCGGCTACTGGATTGCGATGGGGGCCGATGAAATCTGGGCTTATCCATCGACGATCACCGGTTCCATCGGTATCTTCGGCTTCTTCCCGACCTTCCAGGACACCCTGGCCAAGATCGGCGTTTACACCGACGGCGTCGGCACCACGCCCTTGTCCAGCGCGCTGCGCCCGGACCTGGAACTGGATGACGAGGCACGCCAGCTGTTGCAGAGCATCATTGAGCATGGCTATCGCGAATTCATCGGCCTGGTGGCGGACCATCGTGATCTGAGCGTTGCCGAGGTTGAGGCCGTGGCCCAAGGCCGGGTCTGGACCGGTGCCCAAGCGCAACAACGTGGCCTGGTCGACCAGCTCGGCACGCTGGAAGAGGCGATCGGCTCGGCCGCGCGCATGGCCGGCCTGGGCGAAGACTTTCGCTTCAGCTACGTGGAACCGGAGCTTAAACCGTGGCAGCAGTTCCTGACCCAGATGGGCGCGCAAGCGATTCTGGCCGCCGGCTTCGACCCCGCTGCTTCATGGCTCAACTGGATGCCGCGGGATTTGCGCGCGGGCTTGCTGGCGGACCTGCATCTCGTTTTCAACAGCACGCGCCACGGGCGCCCGGGTGTGATGGCCCACTGCCTGTGCGAGGCCCCGCGTTA
>SLJA01000217.1 GCA_007135355.1 Wenzhouxiangella sp. | reverse complement strand
GCTTGCCCATGCCGCGCGCGACCACGGCGGCGTGCGAGGTCTTGCCGCCGCGGCTGGTCAGAATCCCGCGCGCGGCAAAAAAGCCATGGATGTCCTCGGGCTTGGTCTCCTCGCGCAGCAGTAGCACGTCCAGGCCCTGGCCGCCCAGCTCGACGGCGCGGTCGGCGTCGAACACCACCTGGCCGCTGGCCGCACCGGGTGATGCCGGCAGGCCGGCGGCAACCGGCTTGGCCTTGTACGCCGGATCCAGGCGCGGAAACAGCATCTGCTCCAGCTGCTCCGGCTTGACCCGGGTCAGGGCCTGCTCCTGCGTGATCAGACCTTCCTGGTGCATTTCCACCGAGGTGCGCACCATGGCCGCCGCATTCATCTTGCCGTTGCGCGTCTGCAGGCAGTACAAAACACCGCGCTCGATGGTGAACTCAAAGTCCTGCACCTCCCTGTAGTGCTTCTCCAACCGGTCGCGCAGCGCCTGGAGCTGGCTATACATCTCCGGCATTTCCTGCTCCATCTCGGCCAGCGCCTTGGGCGTGCGGATGCCGGCCACCACGTCTTCGCCCTGGGCATTGACCAGGTACTCGCCGTACAGCAGGTTCTCGCCGGTGCCGGGGTTGCGGGTAAAACCAACGCCGGTGGCGCAGTCGGAGCCCATGTTGCCGAACACCATGGTGCAGACATTGACCGCGGTGCCGTTGGCCATGTCCGGGGTGATGCCGAACTCGCGGCGGTAGTCCACCGCTCGCCGTCCCATCCACGAGTTGAACACCGCGCGGATGGACAGCTCCAGCTGCTCGTGCGGATCCGACGGGAAAGGACGCCCGGTATGTTTGGACACCACCTCGAGAAAGCGCTCGCAGATCTCTGCCAATGCGCCGGCGCCCAGGTCAAGATCCGCGCGCACGCCGGCTCGCGCCTTGATCTCGTCAAACTGTTCGTCAAACAGCTCGTCGGGCACGCCCAGGGCCACCTTGCCGAACAGCTGGATGAAGCGACGGTAAGCGTCGTAGGCAAAGCGCGGATTATCGGTGTGGCGGATAACACCGGCCAGCGTATCGGCATTGAGCCCCAAGTTCAGGATTGTGTCCATCATGCCGGGCATGGACAGAGCCGAGCCGGAACGGACCGAGACCAACAGCGGATCATCGCCGCCGCCGAAGGTCTTACCGGTCTGCTGTTCCAGTGCGGCCATTTGTGCCCGCACCTGATCCATCAGCCCCTCCGGCAGTCGACGATCCGGATCTGACTGGTAAGCGACGCAGGCCTCGGTCGTCACCACGAAGCCCGGTGGCACATTGATGCCGATGCGCGTCATTTCACACAGATTGGCGCCTTTGCCACCCAGCAATTTCTTGTTGCTGCCGTCGCCTTGCTCGAAACCATATACCCAGGATGTTTTGCTCACTGTTGGATCCTTTGCTCGCGGAGATGCCAGATAGATGAAAATGATACGCCACACAACCACCCCGAACGGGCCCGGAACCGCCGATTAGCCACTCAATTACCGGAAAAATCCTGATGCGCGAGTTAAAACCGATGCTCCTCCAGCGCAGGCTGCGTGCGGCGCTGGTCCTGATGCTGCTGTTGCTGCCGCTGCCCAGCGGCGCCTTGACCATCCTGTATTTCAACGACATCCACGAAATTGCACCCGTGGACGACGGTGTGCGCGGCGGCCTGGCGCGGGTGGCCGGACTGGTGACAGCTGAACGCCAGGCGGCCCAGCAGGTGCTGGTGCTGATCGGCGGCGATCTGGCCGGCGGCACATTGTTCGGCCTGCTGCGCGGGGAGCCCATGATCAAAGCACTCAACCAGATCGGCATTGATGCTGCAACCTTCGGTCAGCATGAGTTCGACCATGGGGTGGAACAGGCCCGCCGCCTGGTCGAACTGTCCGAGTTTCCCTGGCTGACGGCCAATCTGACCGAAACCGACGGCACACCCTTTAATGAGCTGGAACGCTACCGCATCATCGAGGTCAACGGTTTTCGCCTCGGCTTATTCGGCATCACCACCGCCATGCACACCACCCGCCACGAAAACCAAGTTATCGAGCAGGACGTGATCACCTCGGCGCGCTCGGCGGTGGCGGCACTGCAGGCGTCCGGAGCCGATCTGATCGTTGCCCTGACCCAGCAGACCCCGGCCGAAGATCTGGACATGGTCCGCGCCGTGCCCGGCATCGACCTGGTTCTGGGCGAAGAGGTGTCGGAAACCCGCTCGCGGATCGACTTCGAGGCCGGCACCTACCTGGCTCGCTCGGCCGGCAACATCTCGAGCATCATCCGCGCCGAGTGGCTGGGGCCCAATCGATCGGACTGGCGCCTGAGCGTGATTCCGGTCGACGCGAATGCGCCCGAAGATGCCGAAATCGCCGCGCTGAGCGACCACTACATGACGCGACTCACCGAGCAACTGGCTGCATCCGTCCGGGAGGTGGAGCAGCCCTGGCGTCTGCCACTCGAGCGGGCTCGTTCCGAGGAGACCGTCCTCGGCCAGCTGGTCGCCGAGGCTTTCCGCCAAGCCATGGACAGCGACATTGGCTTTGCCAGCGCCGGCGGCTTGCGCGCCGACCTGATCGCCGAGCCGCCGGCACTCACCCTGGCTGATGTGGCCGCCGTGTTGCCGTTCGGCAATCGTCTGGTGCAGTTACAGATCAGCGGTGCCGAGCTGCGCGAACTGATGGAACTGGCGCTGGCCGATCACCCGACACCGCGCAACCGGTTCCCACTGATCAGCGGCATCACAGTCCGCTTCGATCCCGAAGCCCCGCCGGGGGCTCGCGTGTCCGCGCTTGAGCATAACGGCAAGACATTGGCGCCGGACCAGACGCTGACCCTGGCCACCACCCTGTTCCTGGCCGAAGGCGGCGATGGTTACGCACTGTTGCGCAGCCTGGAGCAGCAAGCGGTCGGCCCGCTGGACCGCGAAGCCCTGGCCGCCTGGTTGGCCAATCTGGAACCCTGGCCACCGGCGAACTCAACAATGCCGGCACTCCGCCCCGTTCAGGTCAGGGGAGAACCGACCGCCGAGTTCTGAAACCCCTTCCGGGTTTGGTCCGTCGGACATGTAAGACTGACCTACGATTTCGCGAGCGGATGATCCCTTCCGGGCACGGAATTTGTTTATTCGGATGCATGCTCGCAGCTCTTTAGGCGCTGTCGCATCCCTGTCGCATGCGACAGACGGGCGACATGGCAGGCGACTGTCGTTTTCAGCAGGTCCGCCATGGCCTGTAATCGGTTCCACGCAATCTGACGTGATAACGCAAGGAACCGAAATGAACCACAATACCGAGCACAGCGCAGCGGCGGAGCGCAGCGAAAACACTCGCATGAAGATGACCATGCAACGCGGCATCGAGGCCTGGTTCGATGTCGATGACATCACCATTCACGTCTGGGCCTCGACCTGGAGCGGCCGCGAGGTCGTCACGGTTTGCCAGGGCCAGCAAAAGCGCGTGGTCTCCGACAAACGCAGCTGGCGCTTCTCGACGCCGCATGAATTCGAGCACGATGGGCAACACTACCGTGTGTTGCTTCTGGTCGGGTTCGGCAAGGCGACCATCGAGCTATCTCGCAACAGGGTGCTGATCGACTCAGACGAGATCAACAAAAGCGGCATCCGCATCGACCCGGCCACCGGCAGGCTGGACTGGAAATATGCGCTCAAGGAGCTAGGGCTGCCCTTGTTGGCTGGTCTGGCCGTCGGCGCCAGCTTCGGTTACCTGGCCGGGGTGGTATTCAAATGAGCGCCCTGAAGGACAAGCTGGCCGAGCGATTCCATCGCTGGCTGCCGTACTGGCTACCGTGGCTGCCGATCAGCCTGGCCTGGTGGCAGATGATCAGCACTCAACTGGCCCAGGCCGCCGGGAGCGGCAGCTGATGGACGTGTCCAGCGAAAAAGTCCGCCAGGCCCGCATGGCGCGCGGCTGGACCCAGCAGCAGCTGGCCGAAGTGGCGGATTTGAGTCTGCGCACCGTCCAGCGCGTGGAAAACCAGTCGGTGGCCTCAAACGAGACCGTCTCTTCCCTGTGCGCCGTGCTGGAAATCGAACGCAGCGAGCTGCTGACCAACGACCCGACCCGGCCCGAACATCAGGCGGCACTAAAACGCATGCGGCTGCTACTGCCGATTGCCGGGATCATCGGTGCGGCCATGGGCTCCGGTGCAACCATCCTGCTGATGCGGCTGCTCGGCAGCGGCTGAGCATCACCGGGTGCAGCGCGCGACGCTGCCCCGTATCCTTTGGTTGATAAAACGCGTCGACTCTGTCTGGTGGCGGCGCAGCAGCCTTGTGGGCCATGCGGCTAACTAGGCACCAGGATCGAAACGCGCAAACCAGTCAAGAATCAGCTCCAGCCGCTTGACCAGATTAACCGGCGTTCCCGTACGCGACAGGTTGTGGCCTTCGCCCTCGAACAGCGCGAATTCGGCTTCCACCCCATTGTTGAGCAGGGCATAGAACCACTCCTGGCCCTGGCCGATGGGCGTGATGCGGTCGTCGCTGCTGTGGATGATCAGGGTCGGCGTGGTCACCTGATCGGCGAACTGCAGCGGCGAGCGGTCCCAGTACAAATCGAAGTTGTCCCACAGCGAGCCGCCGAACTCGACGTTCATGGCGGCCGGCGGATAGGCTTGGGTGCCGGCCTCGGAAATCCAGTTCGACACGCTGCGCTGGGTCACGGCGGCGACGAAACGGTCGGTGCGAGTGGTGATCCAGTTGGTCAGAAAACCGCCGTGGCTGCCGCCGGTGACGAACAAACGCTCCGGGTCCATCCATTCGAAACGCTCCAGCGCGGCGTCCACCAAGGCCATGTTGTCGCGGTAATCGACGCCGCCATAGTCCTGCTGCACGGCGGCCTGGAACTCATGGCCGTAGCCGGTCGAGCCACGATAGTTGGTGAAGATCACCGCATAGCCGGCCCCGGCCATCATCTGGAACTCATGCATCCACTGATGCCCCCACATGCCGGCAGGACCACCCCTGATGTTGAGAATCACCGGCCAGGTGCGCGCATCGTCGAAGCCGAAAGGTCGGACCAGAAAGCCATCGATCTCAATATCGTCGTTGGTAAAGACGAACCGCTCCAGCTCGGTGACATACAGCCCGCTCAAGAGCTCATCGTTGAACGAGGTCAAGCGGCGGGGCGGCTGCGAATCGGCCTGAGCCCACACTTCGTTCAGCTGCGTTTC
>SLJA01000352.1 GCA_007135355.1 Wenzhouxiangella sp. | reverse complement strand
GGCTTTACCCTGATGCCGGGCACGGACGACCAGGGCAATCCGTGGCGGATGAGCCTTTTCGAGGCCTTCTATGTAGTCAGCTATACCGGGAGCACCATTGGTTTCGGCGAAGTCCCCCACGAGTTCAGCAAGGCCCAGCGCCTGTGGACCATGGTCAGCATCTATCTCACGGTCACGGCCTGGTTGTTCTCGATCGGCAGCATCATTTCGCTGATGCAGGATTCGGCCTTCGCCCAGGCTTTGCGCGGGGCCCGGTTCCGACGCGCGGTGCGCAACTACGATCGGCCGTTCTACCTGCTGTGCGGCTACGGCGATACCGGGCGCCTGCTGACCCGTACCCTGACCGAGCTGTTCCACCCCGTCGTGGTTGTGGACAGTCGGAGTGAAAAAATCGATGACATGTCGGTCGATGTGCACCGGGTGCCGGTCAATGGTTTTTGCATGGACGCCACCCATCCCGACAACCTGATTTCGGCCGGCTTGCAGAGCCGTTGGTGCATGGGGGTGATGGCCGTGACCGCCGATGATCGGGTCAACCTCAAGATCGCGGTGGCGGCGCGACTCTTGAACCAGCGCGCGGCCGTTTACGCGCGGGCCGACGAAGCGCAGGTGGCCGACAACATGCGCTCATTCGACACCGCCCATGTGGTCAATCCGGCCGAGGAGTTCGTGCGCCGGCTGCGCCTGGCCCTGACCCGGCCGCACACTTATCGCTTGTACCAATGGCTGCGCTCCAGTCCGAGCTCGGAGGTGCCCGAACTGGTCGATGCGCCCAGCGGGCGCTGGGTGCTGTGCGGCTTTGGCCGCTTTGGTCGGGCCGTACATCGCATGTTGTGCGACCTGGGCATCGAGGTGACCGTGATTGAGGAAGACACCTCCCTGGACGGCCTGCCCAAGGGCGTGATTGCCGGACGCGGCACCCAGGCCGAGACCCTAGAGGCGGCGGGAATCGAGCGCGCGGTGGGGCTGCTGGCAACCACGCGCGATGATGTCGACAACCTGTCGATCCTGATCACGGCACGCTCGATCAACGATTCCCTGTTTACCGGTGCCCTGTGCAACCGCTGGTCCAGTGCGGCCCTGTTCCGGGCCGCTGAACTCGATTTCGTCGGCCAACCGGGCGCCCTGATTGCCGGCACCGTCATTTCCCATATTCGCTCACCGCTGCTGGAGCCGTTCTTTGACCGACTGGAGCAGGGTGAAGACCAATTGTCGGCTGAAGTGCTAAAGCGCCTGGTCCCCGACCAGGCTGCGTCCCAGCCGGAATTCTTCACCGTGCGGGTCAGCAAGAAGCGTGCCCCGGCGCTGCATGCGCTCATCGAACATGGTCTGGAGCCGACCGCCGGCTTGTTCCAGCGCGACCCGGCCCGGCCCGGCAAGACGGTCCCGGTCGAGGTGCTGATGCTCAGCCGCGGCGATGAGGATCATTTGCTGCCGGATGCCGACCTGGTGTTGCAAAGCGGAGACCGTTTACTGGTGGCGTGTCCGTCGCGCATGGCGCGCCGTTTGCGCGGTCTGGTCGACAACGAGTTGGCGGCGTACCGCGCCCTGACCGGACGCGAGCCGCCCAGACACTGGCCGGATGTTGCGGTTGCACAGGATCGACAAGGCTAAGAGGTGAAGACATGATGCAGCAGGATTGGATGCCGGTACGCTGGCTGTTCGGGCTGGTTCTACTAGGGTGTGCATGCGCGACCGTGGCACAGGACCGTGGTGATGGATTCGAGCAAGCGCGCCAGGACGGTACTGCGACGCTTCGGGTCCTGTGGGTTGCCTCGCCGGGCTGGGCGGAGCTTGATGAACGGGGCCATCCCAGCGGCGTGACCGTCGAACTGATGCAGCATTTCGCGCGGTGGCTCAGCGATGAACATACGCTTGAGATCGAACTGGTGTGGGTGGAGGAATCCGACTGGTCGCGCTTTTATCGCCGGGTTCGCGACGCCGACAGCGGGGTTTTCGGTCTCGGAAATGTCACCATCACCGAAGACCGTCGGTCCGAGCTGCGCTTTTCGCCGCCCTACGCCAGAAACACCGGCGTATTGATCAGCTCGGCAGACGTGGCGGAGATTCGCCAGCCCGAAGCACTGTCGCGAGTGCTGGCTGATCGACGGGCCATGGCCTTTACCAACACCCTGCATGAAGCGCGCCTGCGCCATCTGGCCGAAACCTATTGGCCCGGCATGATGATGGATTTCACGCGCAGCAACGAAGAGATCCTGGAAACGGTGGCGGCCGGCACGCACTTTGCCTATATCGATGGTTACCATTATCTGCGAGCCGTTGCGGCGGGCCTGCCCTTGCGGCGGCATGACGCGTTCGATGCCGCCGATGAACGCTTCGGCATCATCATGCCGCTGGCCAGTGACTGGTCCGATGTGCTGGCGCAGTTTTTCGCGCGTGCCGAAGGCGGACTGGTCAACTCTGACTGGTACAGAGACTTGTTTGAGCGGCATCTGGGCCAGGAAACCGCTGAACTCATGTTGATCGAGCCGTGAAAAATGAGCCCCTTCCCGAGCTTTTCGAATCCTTCGTTCCAGACCGGGTTTGATCCGGTCGTGAGTGGCGCGCACAGCGGACAGTCATGCTGACCCAATCGAGCATAGACGCTGCTGTGCTGGCTGCTTACCGACGGACTGAATACCGCATGGCGGCCGGTTTCGCCCTGTGGATCGACGAGCACAACGCGGATCTGGAGGCCTGGCAGCTGCGCCATGGTGAGCATTGCTCGGCTTTCGTTTGTGCCGTCAACCCGCGCAGCGTTCAGTTGTCACATCACGAGAACCGGGCCCGGCATGAGCGCCTGCGAACGCAACTGACGCGCGAGGGCTTGTACTTCGAAGAGGGGCAGGGCATTGATCCGGAACGTTCCTGGCCGCCGGAGCCCGGTTTCCTGATTGCAGGGGTCGATCCGACGCAGGCGCGTCGTCTCGGACGACAGTTTGATCAGAACGCGGTGATCTGGTCGGGCGCGGAGGCCATACCGCATCTGCTACTGTTGCGCTGAGGTCGGCGTGCGCGTCAGCGGCCTGAGGCGTGTCATCCGATCAAACCCCCGGGCCGCAATCCATGCAATCGGCCGGGCGCTCCGGTCCGCGCCGGAGTTTGGCGGCCAGATCCTGCAAGGCCGTGCGCAGGCCTTCCTCGATCACCGGGTGGTAATAGGGCATCTCCAGCATGGTGTCGACCGTCAGGCGCTGTTGGGCCGACCAGGCCAGCAGATGGGCAATATGCTCGGCTGCGGGGCCGAACATTTCCGCGCCCATGAACAGACCGCTGCCGTGCTCGCCATAAACGCGCAGCAGACCGCGGTTCTTGCCCATCACGCGGCTGCGCCCCTGGTTGCGGAAGTTGACCGAACCGACCGCGTAGCAGCCGCGGCAGTGCTGGTCGGTTTCGGCCAGGGTGCGGCCGGCGGTCGCGATCTGCGGGTCGCTGAACACCACGCTCAAGGGCGCGCGGCGCAAGCCTGAGCGGACCTTGGGCCAGCGTCCGGCATTGGTGCCGGCGATGCGCCCTTCGTCGGCCGCCTCGTGCAGCAGCGGCAGGTCATTGTTGGCATCACCGGCGATGAAGATCGGCGCATCGCCGCACTGCAGGGTGTAGCGATCAAAGATCGGCATACCGCGATCGTCCAGTTCCAGGCCGGTTTTTTCCAGCGCCAGGCCGTCGATGTTCGGTCGTCGACCCGTGGCGGCGAGCAGGTAGTCGAAAGTCTCGGTGGCTTCGTCGCCGTCGGCGTCATCGAAGGTGATCTGCACGCCGTGATCGGTTTCGCGGATTTCGTGGACGGTGGCGTCGGCGTCCAGCGGGAACTCCTCGTTGAAGGTCTTGAGCGCGATCTCGCGGATCTCCTCGTCCTGGATCGGCCCGACCCGACCACCGACTCCGAACATGCGCACGCGCACGCCCAGCCGGGCCAGGGCCTGGCCCAGTTCCAGGCCGATGACGCCGGGTCCGAAGATGACCACCGATTGCGGCAGTTCCGTCCACTCGAATACTTCGTCGCTGGTGATCAGGCGCCGGCCGGCAGCTGACAGAAAAGGCGGGATATGGGTTCTGGAGCCGGTGGCGATCACGATGCGCGCCGCGCGAATCCTGAAATCCTCACCCACCTGCAATGTGTGGCGGTCGAGAAAACGGGCGCGACCCAGGAGGCGGTCGGTTTTCGGAATCTTGCCGACGCTTTCCAGTACCCCGCCGACGAAGCGGTCGCGGTGACGTCGCACGCGCTGCATGACGGCAGCCCCGTCGACTTTGACCGGACCGGCGTGAATGCCGAAGCGCTGAGCATGGTTGGCCGAGTGGGCCGCCTCGGCCGCCGCGATCAGCAGCTTGCTCGGCATGCAGCCGACCCGGGCGCAGGTGGTGCCGAAGCGCTCGGCTTCGATCAGCACGACTTGATCGCTGTGCTTGCGCGCCTGGCGATAGGCCACCATTCCGGCGGTGCCGCCGCCGATGATGGCGATGTCTGTCTTGCGTTCCTGCATGGTCCGGGCCTCCCGGCAAGGTTCCAGTGATTGTCGCCTACCTTACTGCGAAAGCACGACTGATCGTCAGTGCCTTTGGGTCTTGACCGTTTCTGCCGTCGCCTCGTTGATAATGACCGGGTATCCGCCTGACTGATTGCATCCATGCTCCGCTCCCTTGCCAGCCTGTTTTTCTACGCGCGTTTCGTGCGTTCCTTCAGCGCGATGGGTTATCGCCGCGCCGCGCGCCAGTGGGATGATTTCCAGCCCGACTTCAGCGGTCAAACCTGGCTGATTACGGGTGCAACCGGCGGCATCGGCCGCGCCATCGCGCTGGCGGCCAATCGATATGGCGCCCGCGTGCTGGCGGTGGCGCGCAGCGAAGACAAGCTCGCCGCCCTGAAAAATGAGGCGTCCAGTGCGCAGCGCCTAGTGCCCTTGCAGACCGATCTGGCACTGATGGCCCGTATCCGCCGCCTGCCCGAAGCCCGCGCCGTGACCACGCGGCGCATTGACGTTCTGGTCAATAACGTCGGTGTGTTGCTGAACGATCATCGGCTCACCGAGGAAGGCCTGGAAGTCTCGTTCGCCACCAACATCCTCGGCCACTTCGTCCTCACCGAAGCGCTCAAGGACGCCGGCTGCCTGGCCGACGACGGTATCGTCATTAACGTCTCCTCAGGCGGCATGTACGGCAGTCCCCTCAAGCTCGAGCCCATGAACTGCCTGGACCCGAAACGCT
>SLJA01000099.1 GCA_007135355.1 Wenzhouxiangella sp. | reverse complement strand
TGCGCTTTCTGCGCCAGGTGCGCCGTGAGCTGGGTGTGGACAACATCGAGCCGGTGCAGGGCCGGCTCGAGAGTTTTCGGCCCGACTCCAGTCCGGATGCGATCATCACGCGGGCGCTGGCGCCGCTGGAGCGCCTGGTGCAATGGTCGGCGTTCTGGCTGGAGCAGGGCATACCGCTAAAGGCGATGAAAAGCGATCGGGTCGAAAGCGAGGTTCGGGACGTGCCGGAACCTTACAATGTCCGGGTGGATGAACTGAGGGTTCCCGGATTGCGCGGTCGGCGTTGTCTGGCAACGGTCGAAAAAAGATGACGGAAAACAATTGCCGCGTAGTGGCGGTGGCCAACCAGAAAGGCGGTGTGGGCAAGACCACCACCGCGCTCAATCTGGCCGCTGGTCTGGCTGAACTGAATCGGCGCGTGCTGCTGATCGATATGGACCCGCAGGGCAACAGCTCGACCGGTGCCGGGCTGGAGCTTGAGCCGCACGAGCCCACGGTGTGCGAAGTGTTGCTTAAAGAGCGTCCGGCGGATCAGGTCATTCGCCGTATTGAGGGCATGGGCATCGATCTGCTTCCCGCCAACGGCGATCTGACCGCCGCCGAAGTGGCGTTGATGGAGGTCGAAGACCGGGCGCACGTGCTGAAAAGCCAAATCGAGGGGCTGCGCGCGCTGTACCACCACATCATTATCGATTGCCCACCGGCGCTCAACGTCCTGACTTTGAATGCGCTGACCGCCGCCGATGGCGTGCTGATCCCGATGCAGTGTGAGTACTACGCTCTCGAAGGTTTGACCGCGTTGACCAGTACGATTGAGCAGATCCAGGACTCGGTCAACCCGGCGCTGGAGATCGAAGGTCTGGTGCGCACGATGTACGACGTGCGTAACAACCTCTCCGGCGCGGTGTCGCGCCAGCTGCAGGAGCATTTTGGCGACAAGGTGTTCGCCACCGTCATTCCACGCAACGTACGTGTGGCCGAGGCACCCAGCTATGGGCAGTCGGTGATCCAGTATGACCGCGAGTCACGCGGCGCCATTGCGTACCTGGGCCTGGCCGGCGAGTACCTGCGCCGGCGGTCGGTGCCGGCATGACCGGTCCGCGCAAGAAAAAGCCGCTGGGGCGCAACCTGGGCGCCTTGCTCGGCAAGTCGCGGGCCTCCGCCGACGCCGAGCCGACAGCGAGCGACACCTCGGCGCTGCAAACCCTGTCCCTGGATGTCATTCAGCCCGGCCGTTATCAGCCGCGCTCGGCCATGGATCCTGATCGGCTGGAAGAGCTGGCCGAGTCCATTCGTGCCCAAGGCCTGGTTCAGCCGGTCATCGTGCGGCCACTGGCCAAGCCGGGCACTTACGAATTGATCGCCGGCGAGCGGCGCTGGCGGGCCAGTCGGCTGGCCGGCAAGGATACGATCCCCGCCATCGTGCGCGAAGTGCCGGACGAGGCCACCCTGGCGTTGGCTCTGATTGAGAACATCCAGCGCGAGGATCTCAACCCGCTTGAGGAGGCCACGGCGCTGAAGCGGCTGATCGAAGAGTTCGCGCTGACCCATGGTCAGGCCGCGGACAGCGTCGGGCGCTCGCGCGCAGCGGTCAGTAACCTGTTGCGTCTGCTTGAGCTGGCGCCGGAGGTGCGCGAACTGGTCGACACCCGACAACTGGACATGGGCCATGCCCGGGCTTTGCTGAGCCTGGCGCGCGCCGAGCAGGTGCGAGCGGCCAGGCAGGTGGTCGACCTGGGGTTGTCGGTTCGACAGACCGAGGCGCTGGTCAAGCGCTTGCGCGACGGCCGGCCAGTTGCCAGGAAACCGCCCGAGCGCAGCCCCGATATCGTGCGCCTGGAGCAGGAGCTGACCGAAACGCTGTGCGCGCCCGTAAGCCTGAAGCATCGGGCCGGCGGTAAGGGCGAGATGACCATTCGCTATACCAGTCTGGACGAACTCGACGGCATTCTGGAGCGTCTCCGTCGCCGGTAGCACTGAAGTCAGATGCCGATTTTCCGCTTCGATGTCTTGCCGCGAGTCCGGGCCGGCTGGTATACTTCAGCGGCTTTGAAATGGCGCGGCTTTGTCCAAGAGGCCGAGCCTGATGTCCAAAACAGGGATTGCCCCGCTAATGATGCGCTGCCAGGCTGGCCGCCGGGTCGGTTCGGAGTCATGTCCGAATGACTGATCAAGCCGCGCCAGACGTCGTCTTTGCCAGGACTATCGCCTGGCTGATGCGAATGCAGGCCGGGCTGGTCGTGGTCGTCGGCGTGGTGTTTCTTCTGATCGGCGGCATGCCGGCTGCTTTGGCGGCGTTTGCAGGCGGTGCCGCGGGCTTGTTTCTTACTGCCTTGTCGGGGTTTCGCGTGGCGTTGTCCCAGGGCTCGGGCTCAAGGCAAATGGTGCGGACTTTTTACCGCGCCATGGCGCTGAAGTTCGCCTTGACGATGCTGTTGTTCATTGTCGTGGCGATCTGGGTTCCGGCTTATTTCGGGCCCGTGGTCAGCGGCTACATGGTGACCGTCATCGCCTACTGGCTGGCGATGCGCAAGGCGTTTTCGACGCAAGTTTCTTAATGTTCGAAGATAACGACCGACAGAACTCAACAAACGATTATGGCTAGCGGTATCGAGCAATCGGAAGCGTCTGTAGAAGCCGGCGCCAGTGTGGGTCAGGCGGCCTTGGGCAACAGCGCGGACGCCAGTGCGGAACTGACCGGGTTCGCCGGCTGGTGGGCTCAGACCAAGGACCGCGCCAGCTTTGTCTGGAACGAACAGGCCGAAGCCGGCGACTTCGTGCGCCATCACATCACCAACTTGCGGCCCGCGGGCGCCGACCCCATGGATCCGTTTGTCTGGCACTACGACACCATGGTCGTGTCTTGGGTGCTGGGCACCGTGTTCGTCGTGGCACTGGCCATTGCCGCGCGCAAAGTCACTGCCGGAGAGCCCGGCAAGTGGCAGAATTTCGTTGAAATGCTGGTCGATTTCGTCGACAACACGGTCAAGGAGAGCTTCCACGGTCCGCGTAATTTTGTCGGGCCGCTGGCGCTGACCATTTTCGGCGTGGTTTTCCTGTGGAACCTGATGGATCTGGTTCCCGTCGACTATGTGCCGACCGTGATGTACATCGTCGGTTTTGACTATTTTCGAATTGTTCCCTCGGCCGACATCAACGCCACCTTTGGCTTGTCCATCACTGTGCTGGGTTTGATGCTCTTGTATGGCGTCAAGGGTCACGGTCTGCTGGGCTACGGCAAGGAATTGTTTACGCACCCGTTCGGGGCCAATCCGCTGCTGTGGATTCCCAACTTCATGCTCAATGTGGTCGAGATGATCTCCAAGACCGTCTCGCTGGCCATGCGACTGTTCGGCAACCTGTACGCGGCTGAACTGATCTTCATCCTGATCGCGCTGCTGCCCTGGTGGATCCAGTTTATTCCGGGTGGCGCCTGGGCCATTTTCCACATTCTGGTTGTGCCGCTGCAGGCCTTCCTGTTCATGTCGTTGACCATCGTCTATCTGGCGTTGGCCTACGAAAAACACTAATTGTTCGCGACCCGATTCGATCGACCCATTACCACCTCAACCACTGGCTTTTTTCCAAGGCAATTTAGGAGACAACAATGGAAGCATCTGTAGAACTGGCTGGACTGATTGCTCAGATTCAGGCCAACACCGTCATCGTCGTTGGTCTGATGTTCGTCGCTGCGGCACTCGGTACGGGATTCGGCTTCGCCATCCTCGGCAGCAAGTTCCTCGAGTGTGCTGCGCGTCAGCCGGAGCTGGCCGGCATGCTGCAGGTCCGTATGTTCATCATCGCCGGTCTGCTCGACGCGCTGTCGATCATCAGCGTGGCGTTCGCGGCTCTGCTGCTGTTTGCCAACCCGCTGCTGGGTCCGGTTCAGGCGGCCTTCGGCGGCTGATCCACCGGTAAAGATTTCCTTTTCATCCACGGACGCAAGGTTTTCCCATGCTACCGAGTATCTGGACCATTGTTGGCCAGGCAGGAACGTTCCTGGTCTTCATCTGGGCGGTCATGACTTTTGTCTGGCCACCGCTGACCAAGGCCATGGAAGAGCGTCGGCAGAAGATTGCCGAAGGACTGGCGCATTCCGAGCAGGCCGAACAGGCGCTGGATCGGGCCCAGGCCGAGGCGGAAGACATCCTGCGCGAAGCACGCCGGAAGGCGGGCGATATCATCGAGCAGGCCACTAGCCGCAGCACCCAGATCGTGGAAGAAGCCCGGGCATCCGCCGTCGCCGAGCGTGACCGTCAGGTGGCGGCTGCCGAAGCCGAGATACGGCTGGCAACCAACCAGGCCAGGGAAGCCCTGCGTGAGCGTTTGGCCGAGCTGGCGGTGGCCGGCGCTGGCCGCGTGATCGAAAAGGAAATCGACGCCAAGGCGCACCGCGAACTGCTGGACAAGCTGGCCGCCCAGCTTTGATCGCCGAGACCTTGCGGAGACAGCCATGCTGAATCGAACCACACTGGCACGACCTTACGCGCGCGCAGCCTTTCTGGCCGCGTCCGGGCAAGGTGCGTTGGATCGCTGGAGCAATAATCTGGATCTGGCGGCCCAGGTGTCGCTGCATGATGAGGTGCGTGCCCTGCTGGGTAATCCTCGCTATACACGCGATCAAGTGCTGGGGGTGTTTTTCGATGCCGGCGGCGAGGGTTTTGATCAGCCATTCCAGAGCTTTTTGAAGACCCTGGATTTGCACCGTCGCCTGGAGCTGCTCCCCGACGTACTGGCTCAGTTCGAGGCACTGCGGCGCGATGCTGAGGACCGTGTCCATGTGCTGGTCACATCAGCGCATCCGCTGAGCGATGAGGAAGCCGAAAATCTGCGCGAACGCTTGCGCCAGCGTTTCGGCCAGGACATCGAGCTACAGGTCGAGGTGGACGCCACGCTGATTGGTGGTGCGGTGATCCGGGCTCGCGACGAAGTGATCGACGGCAGCGTCCGTGGCCAGCTGGAGCGGCTGGCGCGGCAGGTGGCGGCTTAACGACGGCGGCCAGCGTGCTGGCCCGATGAGACGATATTCCCAAGGATTGCAAGCATGCAACAGACCCTCAACCCTACTGAAATTTCCGAACTGATCCGCAAGCGCGTCGAGCAGTTCGAAGTCTCCTCCGAAGCCCGTACCGAGGGGATGGTGGTCAGCGTGTCGGACGGCATCTGCCGCCTGCACGGTCTGGCCGACGTCATGCAGGGGGAAATGATCGAATTCCCCGGCGATACCTACG
>SLJA01000092.1 GCA_007135355.1 Wenzhouxiangella sp. | reverse complement strand
GAATAGTCGCGCCAGCGGTCCGGGTAGCCGATCTTGGGATGGAAGGACTCGAGCTTGGCCAGGGCTTCGACCCGGGTCTCGTCATCCATCCACTCCAGGGTCTCCAGGCGCTCGCGGAAGGCGCGGCGCAGATATTCGACCAATTCCATCATCTGCGCCCGGTACTCGGGCGGGAAGTGGCGCTGAACGTAGATCTGGCCGACCAGTTCGCCCAGGCTGCCGGAAACCAGGTTGATGGCGCGGCGATCGCGCGGCCGCGGCTCGTCGACCCCGTTCAGGCGACGCTGGAAGAAATCGAAATGTGCGTCGGCGAAAGCTGCCGGCAGACGGGTGGCGTGATTGTTGACCCAGTGGAACGCGTGGTAGCTGACCCAGGTGTCGACCGGCGTTTCGGCAAACAGCGTGGCCGAGGCCTGAACGGCGCCGTTGGTGGCGATCACCAGCTCCTCGATGTCGCTCAAGTGACGCTCCTCGAAAAACGCCGCCCAGTAGAAACCGGGGGCGAAATCTTCCAGCTCGGCGCGCGGACGCAGGTCGTAGTTGGCCTCGCGGTCGCGCTGCTGTACGCGGGTCCAGTGAATCTCGGCCAGCTGGGTCTCCAGCGCCATGACGGCCTCGGCGCGCTCGCGCGCGTTGTCGATACCGGCCCGCTCAAGAGTGGCTTCGATGTAGTCGACGTAGGCTGCGCGATGGGCCGGAAAGGGCTCGTCCTGGCGCAGGTAGTGGTCACGGCTGGGCAGCCCCAGGCCGGACTGGCGGACGCTGGTGATGTGGCGGGTCGGATCGCCCTGGTCCTGGCCGATGCCGACGCCGATGATGCTGTTGGTGCCGGGCCGGGCCATCCAGCGTGCGACTGCTTCGTGGCTGTCGAGCTCGAGCAGCGCGTCCAGGCCCTCCTGAATCGGGCTCAGGCCCAGGTTCTCGATGGTGTCGGTGTCCATGTAGCTGGCGAACAGGGCGCCGATCTGCTGCGGCGGCGTGCCCGGCGCGGCCGAATCGGCTGCGGCGATGGCTTCCTGGATGATGGCGTCGACGTTTTCCTCGGCTTCCAGCGCCAGTTCGGCGAAGGCGCCGAAGCGCGAAAAGCCCGGCGGCAGCTCGGATTGTGCAATCCAGCCGTAGTTGACGAACTCGAAAAAGTCGTCGCCCGGGTGCAAGGCCACGTTGACATGCGCGGTTTCGATTCCCCAGCTGCCGAGCCTGGACTTATCGGCCGCCGTGCCAAAAGAGCAACCGGCGGCCAGACCGGCAGCCAGCACAAAATGCAAAGGTTTCATCGGAAGCTTGATCCTCGGTGGACTGGAAATGGTTGATTTGATGTCACCGTCTTGGGGTGCATCGACAAATCGGGCGGCAGGATATCACCAACGTATTCATGTAATCTTGACCCTGTGCGTTGGTTCATACTGCAACCGAAAGGCGACTTGGGAAGCGGCCGGCGAGGTTTGCCAGGGGAAAAATGACAGCAGGATGGGAAAAGCCGCTGGACTGGAGGCTCGGTGACGAGTTGTTCCGGCTTGAGCCGTCCGAGCTGAAACTGGGCTATCGGCTGGTTGGACTGGATATTGACTGGCAGGATAGCCCTTTTCCCGGGCCTGCCCTGATGTTGGAGACCTTTGAACAAAAGCGGCTGCTCCAGCAGTGCTGCCAATGGGTGATCGTCGATCTGGGCAGCAGCGTCAACAAGGCCAGACCCACGGGACGGAAGGTCGCACCGCTGGTTGAACAGCTGCCGCCGCTGCCCAAGCGGATTGATTTGCTGCAAAGCAGTAGGCTGACCCCTGAATCCATGCGGATTGGGCTGCGTATTCACCGCGGTCTGACCGACAAAGTGTGGAGTTTTCTGATCAGTTTTCGGCGCACGGGTCAGCTGGACATGTCTCTGGCCCGTTCTGTCGTCTCTTTGCTCGTGCGGGCTCAAAAGCTGTCGCTGGCTGCCCTGGTCTGGCTGACCAGGATCAAGGAAGCGCGTCACTATCTGGCCCAGCATCTGGTTAATACCAGCATCCTCATGGCGGGTTTTGCGCAGGCCCTGAATTGGAATCGCGAGCGAGTGGAAACCGCCGCGCTGGTCGGCTTACTGCATGATCTTGGCAAGGTCCGCCTGGATTTGAATCTGCTAACCAAGCCCGGGCAGTTGTCGGTCAGCGAGTTGGAAGCCCTGCGCGCGCACCCGGAGATCGGCTTCGAGTTGCTCAAGCGCGACCCGGAACTGTCCTGGGAGGTGACCGGCGCTGTTTACGCCAGTCATGAGCGGCCCGACGGGCTGGGCTACCCGAGGGGGCTAACTGGAGACGCGGTGCCGGTGCTGGCTCGCATGATTGGCATTGTGGATGCGTATGACGCCATGACCTCCGAGCGCGCGCACGGCCGGCCAATGACGCATCAGCAGGCCTTGGGCGTGCTGTGGAAGCAACGCGGGCACCAGTTTGACCAGACCCTGGTTGAGGCCTTTGCACAATTTCTGGGTTGGGTTCCCCCCGGCACCCTGCTGCGCCTCAGTGACGGACGCTTGGCCGTTGCCCTGGAAATGCGCCGCCAAGGTGCGATCGCGCCCTTGGTCAGGCCCATTATCGGCCCACCCCAGGCGTTCAGACTGGGAGAGGAGATCGTGTTAGCCGCACGGACCGATGACCCTGATCCTGAAACGCCGCGAATCGACGAGTTGCTGCCGGATAACGCGCATGGCTATGGCATGCGCGAACTGACCGCGCAACTATTCGATCTGCTGGCGTTGCCGTCTCATACCACCGGCGACACTCAAGCAGCGTCCGGCGCCGAGGCTGAGTCTTTGCCCCGGCCCGTCGAGGAGCACCGTTCGCCGCCGCCCACAGAACCTGACAGCGTCAACCGCGAGCCGACCGTGCAAAACACGACGCTTTTCAGCGCTCAGCCTGGTCGCCACTGCCTCGTGGTCGACCATGACCCATCAATACGCAGCCAGCTTGAGCGGTTTCTGGTTGCTGTCGGCTTTGAGGTCAGCCATGCCGAGAGCGGCGCACAGGCTTTGGAAAGCATGAAGAATTGTCCTGTCGACGTTATTTTTTTTGAAATCCTGCTGTCAGGAATGAGCGGTTTTGCCTTGCTGCGCGAACTGCGTCGTTCTGGTTTATTGGAGAACACTGCCGCAGTCATGGTCAGCGGCAACCCCGAGGCGGCTGAGCAGTATTTCCTGGCGCGCATTGGCGCCGATGATTTCCTTCCCAAGCCATTCGGAGCTGGTGATGTGCATGCCTGTCTGGACAGGCTGCAGCGGCGCGGCCGCTTGCAACCGGACGCATCATCCCTTCGACCTGGGTGACAATACTGTCCCCGATGCAATCGCAAGCGGACCTCGGAGATTTCTGTTGAGCACTTCCCTGTGGCTGGCGCTGGGCATTCTGCTGCTGATGCTGGTGCTGTTTGTCAGCAATCGTCTGCGTCTGGACCTGATCGCGCTTATGGGGCTGCTGGCGCTGACCTTGACCGGCCTGATCACCACTGGCGAAGCCCTGGCCGGGTTTGCCGACCCGGTGGTTCTGATGATTGCCGCCCTGTTTGTGGTTGGGGCGGGGCTGTTTCAGACCGGAGTGGCCGATGCCTTGGGCCGACGCGTCGAGGCCATGGCGGGCCAGTCCCTCGCGGGATTGACGGCGGTGATCATGTTGGTGACCGCGCTGCTGTCGGGTTTCCTGAGCTCGACCGGAACGGTGGCCGTCATGTTGCCGGTGGTGCTGGCCATCGCCCGGCGCCGCCAGATCAGCCCGTCGCGCCTGCTCATGCCGCTGGCTTACGCGGCCCTACTGGGCGGGATGTTGACCTTGATCGGGACCCCGCCGAACCTGGTCGTGACAGCCCAGCTGCAGCAATCGGGGATCGAGCCGTTCGGTTTCTTCTCGTTCACACTGCCCGGGCTGGTCATGCTGGCGCTGGGCCTGGTATATGTGCTTGTTGTCGGTCCCTGGCTACTGGTCGAGCGCAAGCCGGCCTGTGCCGAACCGGGTGAGCCGAGTTGGGCTGAACTATTTGCCCAGTATGAATTGGATCAGCAACTGCAACATTTGCAGGTGCCGCGTCATTCACTATTGGCGTCGGCTGATGTCAGTTCCAGCGAGCTGCGTTCGCGCTTCGGCGTCACGGTATTGGCCATCGCCAGCACCACACCGAAAGGCCGCTTCGTGCGCAAGGCGGAGCCCGGCACCATGATTCGTGACCAGGACGATCTTTACGTCGTGGGCACTGAAGCCGCGGTGGCGGAAATTGTCGATCGATTCGGGCTGCGCGTGGTGCAGCGCCGAGCTGAGCCGCCGGCTTCGCTATTGCTGGTCGACGCCGTGGTGCCACCGCGCTCGGCCTTTATTGGCCGCACCTTGCGCCAGCTGAGACTGCACAGCGGAGCCGGCGTGACCGTTTTGGCCCAGCGCGCCGGCGGCAGCGAGTCTGTGTTTCTTGACCTCGATCGTCCGCTGGCGGCCGGCGATACGCTGCTGTTGACCGGTGGACCCAGGGCGTTGAAGCAGACGGCCCGTTCACGCCGCGATTTGCTGCTCCTTGCCGACTTGCAAAGCGAGGTCAGCGAGCGAGCCAGTCTGGCACCGGTGGCCATCGCCATCCTGCTGGGCATGATGCTGGCGATGACCTTCGGGCTGGTAGACAACGTCATCGCCGTGCTGCTGGCCGCCGTGGCGCTCGTGCTGACGCGCTGCGTCAGCGTGGAAGAGGCCTACCGCAGCATCAACTGGGAGGCCGTGGTCCTGATCGCCGCCATCCTGCCCATGGCCACGGCGCTGGACAAGACCGGGGGGTTGGCGCTGGCCGCGGACGCGCTCATGAATACGACCGGCGACTACGGGCCGCTGGCGGTGATGGCCGTGCTGTTCATCTTCACCGCGGGCTTGAGCCAGGTCGTCTCGAATACGGCCACCACCGTGCTGGTCGCGCCGATTGCGCTACAGGCCGCCCTGGCCCTGGACGTCAACCCTTACGCCATGTTGATGGCGATTGCCATCGCCGCATCGAGTGCCTTCGCCACGCCGGTGTCTTCACCCGTCAACACCCTGGTGCTCAGCGCCGGCGGTTATCGTTTCGGTGATTTCGTCCGCTTCGGCGTGCCGCTGCAGGTGCTGATGCTGATTGCGACCCTGATCGCCGTGCCGCTGTTATTTCCGCTCTGAGCCCGGCACCAGCAGCACCGGCCGCCGGGCGCGGTGGCAGACCGCTTCGGCGGTGCTGCCCAGCAGCAGTTCAGTGATGGTGCTG
>SLJA01000126.1 GCA_007135355.1 Wenzhouxiangella sp. | reverse complement strand
GGCGATGGGGGCGGCTTTTGGCCGGTTTTCGGCCGGGCAGTTCGTCCATGCGGTCTTCGATTCGGGCCCGACAGTCCGAACTGACCGGGCAGAGCAGGCAGGCGGGCTTGCGCGGCGTGCAGATGCCGGCTCCTAAGTCCATGATGGCCTGGGTGTAGTCGGCTGCGCGATCGGGCGGGGTGCGGTTGTCGGCTTCCTGCCACAGTTTTTTCAGGACGTCGCTGCGACCCGGCCAGCCCTCGACGCCGGCATGACGGGCCAGCACGCGCTTGACGTTGCCGTCCAGGATGGGGGCGCGCTGGTTCCAGGCCTGGGCCAGGATGGCATGGGCGGTGGATGGGCCAATGCCCGGCAGGGCTTGCAGCGCTTGCGCATCGGCCGGTAGCTCGCCGCCATGGTGATCCACGCATAGCCGAGCGCAGGCATGCAGGTTGCGCGCACGGGCGTAGTAGCCCAGGCCGGACCACAGCGCCAATACGTCATCGAGATCGGCTTGGGCCAGGTCGGCCAGAACGGGAAAGCGCGTCATGAAGCGCTGGAAATAGGGAATGACCGTGGTCACCTGGGTCTGCTGCAGCATGATTTCCGAGACCCAGACACGATAGGGCGTGCGCTGGATTTGCCACGGCAGGTCATGCCGGCCGTGGGCTTGCCACCAGTGCAGCAGGCGGTTGGAAAAACGGGTCATACAATGCCTTGCCGGTTAGCGGCTGGCCGGGCTGCGGTCAGCGGCCCCGAAGGGCGTCAGGCAGCCGCCGAACCGGCGCTCACCGGCAGGATGGCGTGGACAAAAGTGCCGGCGTCGAAGGGGCGCAGGTCGGCCGCAGTTTCGCCCACGCCGATAAATCGGATCGGTACGTCCAACTCGTGCGCGATGGCAAAGAGCACACCACCACGCGCGGTGCCGTCCAGCTTGGTCACGGTGATGCCGGTCAACTCCACCGCCTGGTTGAACTGGCGCGCCTGGGCCAGGGCGTTCTGCCCGGTGCCGGCATCCAGCACCAGCATGGTTTCATGCGGGGCTTCGGGGTCGATCTTTTTCATCACCCGCCGCACTTTGCTCAACTCGTCCATCAAATGCGCCTGGGTATGCAGGCGACCGGCCGTGTCGGCAATCAGAACGTCGATGCCGCGCGCCCTGGCCGAGTGCAGGGCGTCGAAAATGACCGCGGCGGTGTCGGCACCGGATTTTTGCGCGATCACCGGCACGCCGTTGCGCTCGCCCCAGGCCTTGAGCTGCTCGACCGCCGCGGCGCGGAAAGTATCGCCGGCGGCCAGCATGACGCTCAGGCCCTCGTCCATATAGCGCCGGGCCAGTTTGCCGATGGTCGTGGTCTTGCCCACGCCGTTGACCCCCACCATCAGGATGACAAAGGGTTTTTTGGCTGGGTCCACGGCCAGGAATCGCTCGGCCGGCTCGATCAGATCGTAAAGCTCGGCCTGGACGGCCGGCAGCACCTGGGAAGGCTCGCTGACGATGCCCTGGCGGATACCTTCGCGCAGGCGCTCGATGATGCGGGTGGTGGCGCCGACGCCCATATCGGCGGTCAGCAAGGTGGTTTCTATTTCCTCGATCAACTCTTCGTCGATACGACTGGCCTGGCCGATCAACCCGAACAGGCCGGCCAGACTGGACCGAGTGCGCTCAAGGCGCGCCTCAAGCGGGTCGACGCCGGCTTTTTCGGCCGGGCGGACTGCGGTGGTTTCGAGGCCGGCACCGGCCTTCTTGCGGCGGAAAATCGAAAACATGGCGCGGGTATGCTATCACCATGAAGGGCAAGCTACGTATCATCGCCGGTCGCTGGCGCGGACGCAAACTGCTTGTGCCGGATCGACCGGGTTTGCGGCCGACCGGAGACCGGGCGCGCGAGACGCTGTTTAACTGGCTGGGACCCCGAATCATCGGCGCGCGTGTGCTGGATTTGTTTGCCGGCACCGGCGCACTGGGCCTGGAAGCGGCATCCCGAGGCGCGTCCCGGGTGGTGATGGTGGAGCAAGACCGGGTTGCGGTCGAAAGCCTGCGCGCCGGACCGCTGACATGGCCAGGCGCCGAGGGGGTCGAAGTCGTGCATGCCGATGCGCTGAGCTGGCTGGCGGGAGCTGACGGCCCGTTTGACCTGGTGCTGCTGGACCCACCGTTCGACTCCGGGCTGTTGCAGCCGGCCCTGACGGCCGTGCTGGCCCGGCCAGGGTTGCTTGTCGCCGGTGCCGAGCTGTACGTGGAGACCGCCGCCAATGAACCGACTGTGGACGGGGCGGGTGCCCTGGAACTGGTGCGACACAAACGCCAGGGTCAGGTGGTCCTGAATTTGCTGCGCTGGCAGGGCGAGCGGAACTCAGGGCTATAATCGGCCGCTGGCACCGAAACGAGTGTTGCCATGCCGGCACCTGACATCGACTACCGCATCGCCATCTATCCAGGCACCTTTGACCCGCTGACCAACGGTCATACCGACCTGGTTGCCCGGGCCTCGAAAATGTTCGGCCTGGTGGTGGTGGCGATCGCCGAAAGCCCGCACAAGAAGCCGGCCTTTAGCCTGGATATCCGGATCGATCTGTGCCGCCACGTGCTGGGAGAGGCGGGTGTGGGCAACGTGGAGGTGGTCGGCTTTGACTGTCTGCTGGCCGATTTCGTGGCCCAGCGCCAGGCCGGCGTGATTCTGAGAGGTTTGCGCGCGGTCTCGGATTTCGAGTATGAGTTTCAGCTGGCGTCCATGAACCGGCACCTGGCCAAGGACGTGGAAACCGTGTTTCTGACCCCGGATGAAAAGCACAGCTTCATTTCTTCGACCTTGGTCAAGGAGATCGCGCGCTTGGGCGGAGATGTAAGAAAATTCGTGCACCCGCGAGTGGCTGAAGCGCTGAAAGTACGTTACGCGGTCTGACTTGGCGCCGGGTGCGAAGGATCTGGATTGATGTCTTTGAAATACTTGTCGCGATGGCTGCCCGGGCCGAGTGCGCTTGCCATAGCGCTTGCCGGGCTGTTTTTTGTTTCCGTTGCCGCTGCCGGGCCGGGCCGCGTTGCCGTTTCCAGCGCGCATGAGCTGGCCACCGAGGCCGGCCTGGAGATCATGGCCCAGGGCGGTAATGCCTTTGATGCCGCCGTGGCCGTTTCGGCTGCGCTGGGCGTGGTTGAACCAGGCTCTTCGGGGATTGGTGGCGGCGGCTTCTGGGTGCTGCATCGCGCCGAAGACGATTTTTCCATCATGATCGACGGGCGTGAGACCGCCCCGGCCGCGGCGACGCCTGACATGTATATCGCCGCTGACGGGCAGGTGAATCGGGATGCGGCCATCAATGGGCCACTGTCGGCCGGAATTCCCGGCGCGCCGGCGGCGTGGGTTCATCTGGCCGAGACCTACGGCACTCTGCCGCTGGAAACCCTGCTGGCACCGGCGATCCGCCTGGCCGAGGACGGTTTTGCCGTCAATACCCAGTACCAGGTGCTGCTGAACTGGCGCGCGGAAGTCATGCAGCGCTGGCCCGAAACGGCCGAAATTTTCATGCCCGGCGGTGAGGTCCCGGAAATCGGAGCCATCATCCGCCAGCCCGATCTGGCCGAGACCCTGCGCGCGCTGGCCCGCGAGGGTTTCCACGGTTTTTACCGCGGCCCGGTGGCCGAAGCGCTGGTTGCCGGCGCTCGCGCCGAAGGTGGAATCTGGACGCTGGAGGATCTGGCCGGTTACCGTGTGGTCGAGCGCGAGGTCATCCGTATGCGCTATCGCGGCTACGAGCTGTTGACCGCCTCGCCGCCCTCGTCCGGCGGCATTGCCATTGCCCAGATGCTGAACATCATCGAGCCGTTCGAGCTGGCCGAACTGAGCCGGGTGGAGCGCGTGCACCTACTGGTCGAGGCCATGCGACGGGCCTACCGGGATCGTGCCCTGTATCTGGGCGATCCGGATTTCGTCGACATACCAACTTCGATGTTGCTCAGCCCCTATTACGCGGCCGGGCTGCGCACCAGCCTGCGTCTGGATCGCGCCACGCCCTCGGCCGCGCTGGCGGCTGATCCGGGTTTGCTGCCGGAAAGCGACCACACCACGCATTTTTCTCTGATCGACGCCGACGGCAACATGGTTTCCGGCACCCTGACGATCAATCTTCCCTTCGGTTCGGGCTTCGTCGCGCCGGGTACGGGAGTGCTGCTCAACAACGAGATGGACGATTTCTCGGCCGCGCCGGGTGTGCCCAACGAGTACGGGCTGATTGGTTTTGCCGCCAACGCGATCCAGCCGGGCAAGCGCATGCTTTCATCCATGAGCCCGACCATCGTCAAGTCCGATCAGCGCGTGGCCGTGCTCGGCACGCCGGGCGGTTCGCGCATCATCACCATGGTGCTGCTGGGGATTCTCGACTTTGTCGACGGCAACGGGCCTGAGTCCTGGGTGGCGCTGCCGCGTTTTCATCACCAGTACCAGCCCGACGAGATCGAGATCGAGCGCGGCTGGTTGAGCGCGGAGGAGATCGCCGAGCTTGAGTCCCTGGGGCACAGCATTCGCGTCCGTGTTCTGCCCTGGGGCAACATGCATGGCGTGATGTGGGACCGCCGAAACAATCAGCTTGAGGCGGCGCATGACCCGCGCTGGGATTCCGGCGGGGCTGAAGTTCGGGAATGATCTTTTTTACCGCGGATGAACGCAGATGAACGCGGATAAAAGATTTGAATACGGTTTCTTTCGTGCTGCGCCTGCAGTATCAGGCCACAAGCGGTTCCCTTGCAAGAACCGCTTTTTCATCTGCGTTAATCCGCGTTCATCTGCGGTAAAAGACCTTCAAAGCACTGCGCCGAAGCAGTCAAGCGATCAGCGAGAGACATGAGCAGCAGCCGAGCCAAGCACAAAAAATCACGCCCAGAGGCCTTTCCCTTCACCGCGATGGTCGGGCAGGAAGAGATGAAGCTGGCGCTGATGTTGAACGTCGTCGATCCCAGCATCGGCGGTGTGCTGGTGATGGGGCATCGCGGCACCGGCAAGAGCACCATTGTGCGCGCCCTGGCCGAGGTCTTGCCTTCAATCGAGCGGGCGCAGGGTGATCCCTACAACCGCTCGGCCGCGGAATTCCTGGCCGCCGAACGCCCGCGTGTGGGTCGGCGGCTGATGAAGGCCGAAGAGGTGGAAACCGAGACTTTTCCGGTGCCGGTGGTCGATCTGCCGCTGGGCGCGACGGAAGACCGTGTGTGCGGAACCATCGATATCGAGCAGGCGCTGACCCATGGCGTCAAGTCTTTCGAGCCCGGTCTGCTGGCCCAGGCCAACCGCGGTTT
>SLJA01000091.1 GCA_007135355.1 Wenzhouxiangella sp. | reverse complement strand
GCGCTTCGGCGTCCTTGTTGATCGCCACGATGGTGCCGGCGTCCTTGATGCCGGTCAGGTGCTGGATGGCGCCCGAGATGCCGATGGCAAAGTAAAGATCCGGCGCGATGATCTTGCCGGTCTGCCCCACCTGCAGCTCATTGGGAACGTAGCCCGCGTCAACCGCCGCGCGCGAAGCACCAACTGCGGCGCCCATTTTTTTCGCCAGGCTGTAGATGATGGCAAAGTTGTCCGAGGAACCCAGAGCACGACCACCGGAGACAACGATATCGGCTGACGCCAGGTCGGGGCCGTCACCACCGCTGCCTTCCACGCCGATGAAACGGGTATGCCCCGGATCCTCGGCTTGCGGCGCTGCACTGACAATTTCGGCCCCGCCGCCTTCTGCCGCCGCCGAGAACGACGCGGTACGGATGGTGCCGACCACCGGACCGCCTTCCGGCACCTGGACGGTGACGATGGCGTTGCCGGCATAGATCGGGCGCTTGAAGGTGCGCGCGTCGATGACCTCCATGATGTCGGAAACCTGGTTGACGCCGATCAGCGCGGCCGCACGCGGCAACAGGTCCTTGCCGAAGGTGGTCGAGCCGGTCAGGATGTGGCTGTAGTCGCCGGCCAGGGCGGCGATTTCGGGTGCGATGCGGGCCGCCAGCGGATGGGCAAAATCCTCAGCGGATACCGTCAGAACCCGGGTGACGCCCTCCAGGGCGGCCGCCTGGGCGGCAACGTCAGCCAGGTCGGTTCCGAACAGGACGATGTCCAGATCGGCGATGCCCAGGCCGGCGGCACCCTTGACCGTTTTGGCCGTGGCCGGGTTCAGCGTTGCGCCGTCGTGTTCTCCAATGATCAGTATTCTGGCCATTACAGCAGTCCCTTGTTCTTGAGTTCAGACACCAGTTCGGCCACGCTGCCCACCATCTTGCCGCCGCCGCGCTTCGGTGGCGGCTCAAAAGCCGTAGCGACCAGATCAGCCGCCGCTTCGACGCCAAGGTCGGACAGCGCCTGCGTTGCCAGCGGCTTGCGCTTGGCTTTCATGATGTCGGGCAGTTTGACGAAGCGTGGCTCGTTCAGGCGCAGGTCGGAGGTCATCACGGCGGGCAAGTCCACCTCGTTGATCTCCAGACCAGCGTCCACCTCGCGCGTCACCGTGGCCTTGCCGTCGGCCAACTCGACCTTGGAGGCGAAAGTGGCCTGCGGACGCCCCCACAGTGCCGCCAACATCTGGCCGGTCTGGTTGCAGTCATCGTCGATCGCCTGCTTGCCCATGAAGACGATGCCGGGCTGCTCGGTCTCGACCAGCTTGAGGAATACGCGGGCCGCGGTCAGCGGTTGTACCGGCTGATCGGTTTCTACATGGATGGCGCGATCTGCGCCCATGGCCAGGGCGGTACGCAGCTGCTGCTGCACTTCCGAACCGCCAATCGAGGCGACCACAACTTCTTCGGCCTCACCGCGCTCCTTGATGCGCAGGGCCTCTTCCAGAGCAATTTCGTCGAAGGGATTGATAGACATCTTGACGCCGTCGGTCTCCACGCCGGAGCCGTCGGACTTCACTCGCACGCGGACGTTGTAGTCCACCACGCGCTTGATGGTGACGAGGATTTTCATGAGGACGCCTGGTAGCAAAGTTGACCCTCTATTTTAACCGATTGACATCAGGTCTCGGCGTCTGGGCCGCGTCTGGGCCGAATTACCGCTCGCGGCGAGTCATTCATGGTGTCCGGGCCGCCGCCACCCGTCGGCAGGCATCACGATCCAGCAGAAACACACCGTCACCGCCGTGGGCAAACTCCAGCCAGGTCACCGCCTCATCAGCCAGCCAGGCATCCAGCGCCGCGGCTGCTTCCCCCACTTCGCAAATCAGGATCCCATGCGGGGCGAGACATTGCGCGGATTGCACAACCAGCCGCCAAACCAGGTCCAGCCCGTCTTCTCCCGCCACCAGTCCGCAGCGCGGCTCCCAGCCGAACTCCGGCGGCAGGGTCTTCATCGATGCCTCCGGGACATAGGGTGGATTGGCCAGGATCAGGTCATAGGACTGATCCGACAGCGCTTCCAGCAGATCAGACTGAACCAGACGCACGCGATCGGCCAGACCATGAGCCCGGACATTCTCGTTGGCCAGCGCCAGCGCCGGTGCCGACAGGTCGACCGCGTCGACCTCGAGCGCCGGGTAGTAATGCGCCAGGGCCACGGCAATACAGCCGGAACCCGTGCCGACGTCCACGGCCCGACGCAGGCGGGACGCCGGCAGCCAGGGCTCGAAACCCTCGACGATCAACTCCGCCAGCGGCGAGCGCGGCACCAGCACCGAGCGGTTGACGCGAAACTTCAGCCCGGCAAACCAAGACTCGCCGATCAGGTAGGCCAGCGGCTGCCGTGTCTGGATGCGCTGCTGCAACAACGCATCGAATCGCACGCGGTCGGCTTCGGCAACGGGCAGGGAAAACGCTTCCGGCCCGAAATCCGGCGGCAGCGCGAGCACGTGTGAGGCCATCCAGCAGGCTTCGTCCAGTGCATTGTCGGTGCCATGGCCAAAGAACACACCAGCCGCTTCCATGCGATCCGCCGCATCCTGAACCAGGACGGCCAGTTGAGGGTCAGACATGCTGCCAGGTCCGCCGCCCGCGGCGACGCCTCCTCATTCAAAAAACCATGGACCGATATACTACGCGCATGAGCACTTTATCCCTGCCCCAGCGTCAAACCGGACGCATCGCCCTGATCCTGATCATTATGGTCGCGGCCGTGGCCGCCGGCCTGTTCGCCTCCCGCAGCATGATCGACCGCACCATGGATTTGCGTGCCGCCACGCTGTTTCCGACGCCGCGGGCTTTAAGCGATTTCCAGATGGAGAAGGCGACGGGAGAGCCATTCACACTGGAAAACCTGCAGGGTCAGTGGAGCCTGCTGTTTTTCGGCTTCACCAATTGTCCGGACGTGTGCCCCGATACCCTGGCCATGCTGGCCCAGTCGATGGAGCAGCTGCGCCTGATGCGACGCGAGGAACTGCCCCAGGTGGTGTTTGTGTCGGTCGACCCGGACCGCGACTATGGCGACCTGCTGGCCGACTACGTTTCCTGGTTCGATCCGGAGTTCGTGGCGGTGACCGGAGCGGAAGAACAGTTGCAGGCACTGACCCGGCAGCTGGGCATCGTCTACTGGCGCGAAACGCCCGACGGGCGTACCGGCTTTTACAACGTCGATCACTCCGCCGCCGTTCTGATCATCGATCCGCAGGGGCGCCTGCATGGCCGCTTCGGCCACCCGCTGGTGCCTGAAGACGTGGTCGCCGATCTGTTCCGGATCAGTTCATGAGCGCCGCCTGGGCCGACCGCGTGGCGGTCTGGCCCCAGTACCTGCTGCCGCAGCAGTTGCTGACCCGGACCGCGTGGTCTATCTCGAAGTCGCGCCGCCGCTGGATCAGCAAGCCCCTGATCGCCGGTTTCCGGCGCCTGTTCCCGGTCAATCTGGGCGAAGCAGCCGTTCCTGATCCGGGTGCCTACGGCTGTTTCAACGACTTTTTCACCCGCGCGCTGCGCCCGAATGCGCGAACACTGGCCGACTCGCGCCACCGGTTGATCTCGCCGTGCGACGGCACGCTCAGCCAACTCGGTCGCATCGAAGCCGGTCGCCTGATCCAGGCCAAGGGCATGCATTACAGCGCGACCGCCCTGCTGGGATCGGAAGACTGGGCCGGGCGTTTTGCCGACGGCTATTTCCTGACCATCTACCTGGCCCCCTACGACTACCACCGCGTACACGTCCCCTTGAGCGCAAGGCCGGTAGAGGAATTCCGCATCCCGGGCCGCCTGTTCAGCGTCTCGACCCGCACCAGCCGCGGCGTGCCCGGGCTGTTCACCCGCAACGAGCGCATGGCGGTGATCCTGGAGAGCGAATACGGGCCGGTGGCCCTGGTGATGGTGGCAGCTTTGCTGGTGGCTGGCATCGAGACGGTGTGGGGCGGGCCGGACGATCGGCGCCCAGGGCCGGCTCCGCGCCATCGGCAGCTCGACGCCGAGCCATTGGTACGCGGGCAGGAACTCGGTCGTTTCCACTGGGGCTCCACGGTCATCCTGTTGACGCCGCCGGACTTCCCGGCCTGGTCGGACGACCTCCAGCCCGGGATGGTCGTGCGTCTCGGTCAGGCCCTGACGCCGGCCGAATCATGACCGCTCGCTGCAGGACCACTTCATGAACCTCCAGGTCTTCCACAAGAAAGGCAGTAACGCAGACGCGATCAGCATGCTCACCTGCTACGACTACAGCGCGGCCCGGATCTTGCGGGAGGCGCCGGTCGAGGCCTTTCTGGTCGGCGACTCGCTGGCCATGACGGTCTACGGTCACCCGACCACCCTGCCGGCCACGGTGGACATGATGGCCCGTCACACCGAAGCCGTCCGGCGCGGCCTGGGCGCCGATCGGGCGCTGGTCGTCGACCTGCCCTTCCTGGCCCACCGCGGCTCGCTGGACCGGGTGATGGAGGCCGTGCGCACGCTCATGGTTGCCGGCGCCGACGCGGTCAAGATCGAAGGCATCGCCGGGCACGATGAAACCCTCCGCCATATCGTCCAGTCCGGGGTGCCGGTGATGGGCCATCTGGGCCTGATGCCGCAATCGGTGCACCTGCACGGCGGCTACCGGGTGCAGGGCAAGACGGCCGAGGCCGCCCGTAGCCTGGTCGAACAGGCCCATCAGGTTCAAGACTGCGGCTGCTTCGCCCTCGTGCTGGAGTGCGTGCCGGCCGAATTGGCCGCGAACATCACCCGCGAACTGGGCATCCCGGTGATCGGCATCGGCGCCGGCCCGGAGGTCGATGGCCAAGTCCTGGTGATGCAGGACGCGCTGGGCATGAACCTGGATTTCTCGCCGCGGTTCGTACGCCGCTTTGCCGACACGGGGAAGTCGTGGCAGCAGGCCGCGCGCGAATTCTCCGACGCCGTCCGCCAGGGCCGTTTTCCGGACGAGACGGAAAGCTTCTGACATGCAGCAGTTGAAGTCCATTGCCGAATGCCGTGACTGGTGCCGGGACCAGTCTGAGGCCTCCCTGGGCTTCGTGCCCACCATGGGGGCCCTGCACGATGGCCACCTGAGCTTGGTCCAGCAAAGCCTGGCGACCTGCGAGCGCACGCTGGTGTCGATTTTCGTCAACCCGGCCCAGTTCGACGACCCGAACGATCTGGAAAAATACCCGCAAACCCTGGCCAGCGATCTGGCCACCCTGCGCGAGGCCGGCGCAGACGCCGTGTTCCTGCCCAGCGCCGGGCAGCTTTACCCCGACGGCTACCGCGTGC
>SLJA01000282.1 GCA_007135355.1 Wenzhouxiangella sp. | reverse complement strand
CGTGGGTGGCGATGGCGTTTTTCTTCCTGTTCTTCGCCGCCGCGTTCAGCTCGTGCCTGGCCGGCCTGAAGGTCATCATCGCCGCCACTGCCGAAGAGTTCGGCCTGCCCGACCATCGCGCTGTCATCGCCGTTGGCGTGTTGATGTTGTTTCTCGGACTGCCCTCGGCGCTGAGCTTCAGCCCGGTCGGTCTCGAAGTCAGGGGCATGCCCTTTCTGGATTTTGTCGATCAGTTCGGCGGTACCAACGTGGTGGTGACCTCGGGCGTGCTCGGCGCTGGCTTGTTCTGCTGGCTGGTACCGCGCCCGAAAATCGCCTACGCCCTGGGCGCGAAGAGCCGCTGGTGGGAGTACCGGATCTTCATCGTCGGGCGCAGCCTGCCGTTTGTCGCTGCCGGATTCGTGATCTGGCAACTATTGCGGTGAAATCCAAAAAATGAGGCATCTGATGCTGGTCGATACCGATGTGCTCATCTTCAACCAGCGCGGCAACGAGAAAACGGCGGAATGGCTGGACTCACAACCCCACATCACCCTGTCTGCCGTGACCTGGATGGAGTTGATCCAGGGCGTGCGCAACAGGCAGGAACTGCGAACCCTGCGCGAGGCCTTGCGCTACTGGGGCGGCAGCATTATGAGTGCTGCAGGCACCAGGGGGGCTGTACTTTGGCTTGGGGGAAAAGTGGTGGCTACGGGTGGACTTGAACCACCGACCTCAGCATTATGAGTGCCGCGCTCTAACCAGCTGAGCTACGTAGCCACGAGGTAGCCCGCTATTTTCTCCATTGAAGCCGATTTGGTCAAGTCCCGTGATGACCCGGCGCGAGTTCCAGGCGGCAATGGGGCATAATCTGGGTCGCTTGATTTTCCGATTGAAATGCATGAGCCACTTCGACGACACACGGCTGCCCGAGGATCGGCTGATGGCGGTTTTCTGTGCGGCGGCCCAGCCGGTGGAGACAAGCGCGCTGGAAACGGGGGTCACGCTGTTGATCGGGCCGGCCGGGTCGGGGCGTGCCGAACGCTTGCTGTCAGCGGCGCGCGCCAGCTCCGACTGGGTGTTTTTCCATCATGCCGGCCTGGGTGGCGATGCTCAGGATCCGACCATTTTTCTGTGGCGGCTGCTGGCCGCGCTCAAGCGCCGCTGTGGGTTTCGTGACCCGCTGCCGTTCGAGCCGGAGGTGATGCGCGAGGCGCTGCCGAACTGGCTGGCGCGGGCGGCCGCCATGGGTTCGGTCGCCATTGTCCTGGCCGACGCGGAAAATCTGAGCCGGAACGGTCTGGAGCCCGATCTGGACTGGCTCCCCGAGCATTTGCCACCGCGGGTGAACGTGGCCTTGTCGACGCGGCCGGGGCCCGCGGCCGAGCTGCTGCGCGAGCGTGTGACGCGAGAGCAGGAGCATGCGCCTGCACAAGAGATTGCACAGGTTCGTCAGCGGATCCGGGCGCTGATGGATGAAACGCCCACGCGCCAGGTGCTGGAGTGGCTGTGGGCGGCCCGGGATGGGCTGAGCCTGGCATCGCTGAACGAACTGTGTGACCCGGATCCGCGCGCTGCGCTGCAGGCTCTGGCCGATTTTGTCCGCGGCGACGGTGAGCGCTGGATCCTGGCCAGTGCGCTGGTGCGGGAAGTGGCCGCGTCGCGTGCACTGGCCGACCACGGCCAGCGTCAGCGCTTGCATCTTGAACTGGCCCTGCACCAGGCCGGTCTCGGCGTGCCGGATTCGGCGCTACTGGCGCTGTGGCATCTGGCGGCCGGCGGTCAGTACGAGCAAGTCATCGAACAATTGGCGTCGGCCGACTGGCTGGCGGCCATGACGGGCAGCGCTTATCGCTTCGATGCCTTGCGCTACTGGCGGCGCTTGGGTGATCGCCAGCGGGTCCTGAATGAACTCCGTCAAGTGGCGGGCAGCGAACTGCCGGCCAAGGCGCTGCTCGGCCTGGTGCGCCTGGCGGTGAGCTTCAGTGGCGAAAGCCCCCCGCGTGAATGGCTGGAGCAGGGTCTGACCCAGGCCATCGTGGCCGGGGATGAACCCCTGCAGGCGAGTTTTCTGGAACATCTGGGCACGCATGCCGATACGTCCAGTGAGGACCGACTGAAGTTGCTCGGCGAGGCCTGGCAGATCCGCCGAGCCCGGCATGAGCCTGGTGATCCGGCGCTTACCGCGGTTCTGCATCTGCTGGCGGTTCACCACGAGGAGGCTCAGGATCTGGAATCGGCCGTTGCCACCTATCGGGAAGGCATCAAGGCCATTGAACAGCGCGCCGGCGCCGACAGCGCCGAACTAATTCCCTGGCTGAACAACCTGGCCGGTGTATACAAAGCGCGTGGCGAGCTGAAAGAGGCGGATGGCTTGCTTCGGCGCGCACTGAAACTGGCGCGCGAACAGCTGGGTGCCAGGCATCCGACCACGGCCAGCTGCTGTGATCAACTGGCCGGCGTGCATTACATGAGCGCGCAATACGAAACTGCCGAAGAACTCTATCGAGAGACTCTGGAGATCACCGAAGCTGCGTTCGGCCCGGATCATGCCGCCACGGCAGCCTGCCTGAACAATCTGGGCACGGTCGTGGATGCGCGCCAGCGCTATGCCGAAGCCGAGACCTTGTATCGCCGCGCCCTGCAGATTCGCTTAGGCCTGCACGGCGAGCATCATTCCGACACCGCCAGCAGCCTGCACAACCTGGCCACGGCGCTGGAAGCCGCCGGTAAGGGCGAGGAGGCCGAGCAGCTGTTCCGACGCGCGCTGGATGCCTGGGACCAGGTCAGCGGCCAGGACAGCCCGGCCTTTGCCACCACCCTGCTGGGCCTGGCCGACCTGTTGCGCGACCGCGGCGCCTGGGCCGATGCCGAGCCGCTGTACCGCTCCGATATCGAGATCTGGCGCCAGCTGGTCGGCCCATCGCACCCACATACCCTGACCGCGATCTGCAGCCTGGCCCGTCTGTACTCGGAAGGCGGCAAGCCGGAGATGGCCGAGCCGCTGTTACAGCACGTGATCGAAAGCGCGGCCGAAGTGGTCGGCAAGACCGACACCTTGTATATGGAAGCCGTCGCCCTGCTGGCGGCGCTGCTGCGCGATTCGGGACGAAAGCCCGAAGCAGGCGCACTGCTGGAATCAGCCCTGTCGGCGCACGCCGCGCAACTCGGCATGCTGAGCGCGCCGGCACAGAAGCTCAGACGCCTTCTGGACAGCCTGGATTCCGATCAACCTCGCATTCATTAGAAGTCATGAACCGCCATCAACCGCAACTTCCGCTGGCCTATGAACCGGTGGCCCTGGATGACGGCGCCAACGTCAAGACCCACAGCTTCCGCCTGGCGCTGGATGGAGCGGCCGAAGGCACCCTGGTCTGGGCCAGCGGCCAGGCCGACGGTGAAGCGCGACCGGGCAACACCTGGTACTCGCCGGAAGGCGGCTTGTATCTTGGCCTGATCCTGGAGCCGGATTACCCCACCGAACAGGCCGGGCAGCTGGCCCTGGTCGGCCTGATCTCCATGGGGCTGGCTATGGCCGAGCATGTCGTGCCGATGACGGACCTGGGTTATCGCTGGCCCAACGACATCCTGCTCAGCGGCAGCAAGGTGGCCGGGTTGTGGCTGGATATGAACGAGGCCGCTGATCGCCTGGTGCTGAACCTGGCCGTGAACGTGACCCAGGCCCCGCAACAGGTCATCGACGCCGGCTGCGTGCAGGTCGACGGCGGGACGACGGAGACCACGCCGGAAATCCTGCTGGAAAGTTTCGCCCGTCATTTCCTGGACTGGATCAACCGCTGGGCCGAGGAAGGCATGGCGCCGGTGCTGAAACAGTTCCGCAGCCGCCACGCCAAGCCCGGCACGCCGGTGTTGCTGCAGCTACCGGATGGCCAAAGCGTGGCCGGCAGCGTCGTAGAGATCAATGACGAGGGCCAGCTGGTGGTGGAGACCGATGGCCGGACCCGCTGCATTCATCTGCACGAATTCTTTGGCCTGAAATGACGGGAGCCGGCTGATGCCGGCTCCCGGTTGGTCAGGGTCCTGAACTGGAAGCTCAGGCGGCGCTGGGTGAACCCTTGGGTTCCGGCGCGCGCGAGGGCGCGGCGTCTTCGGCGTCGAACTCCTGATCCTTGACTTCGTCGTACCAGATATCGTGATGCACTTCGGCCCATTCCTTGCTGACATGGCCCTTGATCATGCCGTCCATCGACCCCGGCGCACCCAGGGTCGCCATGTACATGTGACCAAAGCTGGCGCCCAGCCACAGGATGGCGACAACGGCGTGGACGATCAGGTTGATCTGGAACAGTTCACGGCTTTCGAAGAACTGCGGCACGATCATCATGATGCCGGTCGCGCTGACGATCAGACCCGCCCCGACATTGAGCCAGAACCAGGCCTTTTCGCCGCCGTTCATCCGCTCTGCGGGCGCATGCTTGCCGAACATGCCGCCTTTCACGAACCACTGAACGTCCACCTTGCTGGGAATGTTGTAGCGCATCCAGGCCACGATCATCAGCACCACGCCGACGACGAAGAAAGCGCCGCCGTAGTTGTGGATATTCTTGGCCGCATACGCCCAGGCGGCAAAGCCTTCCGGCCCCATGATCGGGATCAGCACGGCGCGTCCGAACAGCAGACTCAAGCCGGTGACCGCCAGGGCAATGAACAGGATGGCCACGTACCAGTGCAGAATCCGGTCGAACAGCGACCAGCGCGGCACCCGCTTGCCCGAGGCATTGCCGAGCTTCTCGCCACCGCCCGAGATGATGAAAAACAGACCCACCGCGCCCAGCATCAGGGCCATGTACCAGGGCGCATAGGTCGACAGCGGACCGTTGCGAATCTGGCGAAAGGTCTCACCGCTGCTGCTCATGATCACATTGGCGCTGGGACCTTGCACCACGGTCACGCCCTCGTAGGCCTGGCGCGCCTGGCGCCAGACTTCGGAACGGGGATTGACGCCGCCCCAGGCATCGGCCGGCTGCGCTTGCTGGGCAGGCTCGTCACTCTGGGCCATGGCGACATAAACATAGCCGCTGAGCGGCGCAACCATGGCGGCAACGACGATGAACGCCGTCATCCAACCAATTCTGCGCAGGGTCTTGCGGCTCTTGCTGTTATTGGATTGCTTCTCCATCTTGCTTCTCCGGACTAGCGCTGCGTCTGGATGGCTCTCATCCGGTCGCGCAGCTGCTGTTGGGTTTCTTCATCGCGCTGGTAGCGATCGCCAAGCCGCTCCTCCTGGCCGGGGTTGATCCAGGGTTCGTCGTGATGCTCGGTGCAGCCGATCAACATCGTCGACATCAGCAGCAGCAAAGCGG
>SLJA01000224.1 GCA_007135355.1 Wenzhouxiangella sp. | reverse complement strand
TCTTCCAGCAGCTCGTCGCGGATCAGACGGGTCAGCTTCTTGGGCGATGCCAGGATTTCCTCCAGTCGCCGGCGTTCGGCCTCGAGTTCGTCCTTCTCGCCGCGGATCTTCATCTCTTCCAAGCGGGCGAGATGACGCAACTTCAGCTCCAGGATGGCCTCGGCCTGGGTGCCGGTCAAACCGAAGCGGGACATCAAGACCGGTTTGGGCTCATCCTCGGTGCGGATGATGTGGATGACCTCGTCGATATTCAGGAAGGCGATCAAAAGGCCGTCGAGCACGTGCAGGCGGTCGACGACCTGGTCGAGTCGATGCTCCAGGCGCCGGGTCACGGTGGCGCGGCGGAACTCCAGCCACTCGACCAGCAGTTCCTTCAGATTGCGCACCCCTGGGCGCCCGTCGTTGCCGATCACGTTCAGGTTGACCCGGATCGACTTCTCCAGGTCGGTGGTCGCGAACAGGTGGTCCATCAGGGCCTGGACGTCGACCCGGTTGCTGCGCGGCACGATGACCAGGCGGGTCGGGTGTTCGTGATCGGACTCGTCGCGGAGGTCAGCGACCAGCGGCAGTTTCTTCGCCTGCATCTGCGCGGCGATCTGCTCCAGCACCTTGGCCGGCGAGACCTGGTGCGGCAGCGCGGTGACGATGACTTCCTCACCCTCGCGCTCCCACACCGCGCGCTGGCGGATGCTGCCGTGACCGCTTTCGTAGAGTTTGAGAATCTCCTCGCGCGGAGTGACGATTTCGCCGCCGGTGGGAAAATCCGGCCCCTGGATGTGCTCGCACAGCTCGGCCACGCTGGCGGATTTCTTCTCCAGCAGGCGGATGCAGGCCGACACCACCTCGCGCAGATTGTGCGGCGGGATGTCGGTGGCCATGCCCACGGCGATGCCCTGGCCACCGTTGAGCAGCAGGTTGGGCAGGCGTGCCGGCAAGAGCTTGGGCTCTTTCAGGCTACCGTCGAAATTCGGCACCCAGTCCACCGTGCCCTGCCCCAGCTCGGCCAGCAGGGTGCGGGCATACGGGGCCAGGCGCGATTCGGTGTAGCGCATCGCGGCAAAGGATTTCGGGTCATCCGGAGAGCCGAAATTGCCCTGGCCGTCGACCAGCGGGTAGCGATAGGAAAACGGCTGGGCCATCAGCACCATGGCCTCGTAACAGGCCGAATCGCCGTGCGGATGGAACTTGCCGATCACATCCCCGACCGTGCGCGCCGACTTTTTGTGCTTGGACGCGGCCGACAGTCCCAGCTCGCTCATGGCGTAGATAATCCGGCGCTGGACGGGTTTCAGCCCATCGCCGACGTGCGGCAGGGCGCGGTCGAGGACCACATACATCGCATAGTCCAGGTAAGCGCGCTCGGCGTAGGTGCGCAGGGGTACCTGCTCGAAGGAAGTGATGAGTTTGGAGTTGGTCATGGGCGCTCATTTTCGCCCAGATCGGAGCCGCCTGTCAGTCAGGCTGAGGGTGTACGATCAGATCAGCCCCGCCAGCATCAACCCAAACGCAATAGCCAGGACGCCGGCCGCGGTGGCAAACACCAGTCCCGGCATCAATTCGCGGGCAGCACCAGCCTGGCGGGCGCTGGCACCGCGACCTTGAGTGCCGATCGGCGCCGGGCGGCGCTTTTCCGAAGCATCACGCAGTTCAACCAGCAGCCGCTCAACCATGAGGTCGCTGAAACTGTGCGGCTTGAAGGACTCGAGGTTTTCAATCTGGAGCATACGCCGTATCTTGGCATCCACATTCATGAACTTCATGCTCCACTGCCTGAACATGCGCTGCGGCACGACGCGCTTGCTCAGCAGCGTGATGCCGCGGTGGCGCGGGTCGTTCAGCAGGCGGTCATACAAAGCTTCTACGGCAGACCGCTCGCCCTCAAGACATTGGAAGAAGGAGCCGTCGCCGTAACACAGCACGCCACAGATGTTTTTGGGCTCGTTATTACGCCGGCACTGGGTCAGAATTTCAGACAGTACTTCGCCCTGGTCTCCCGAGGCACCGGAAGAATCAAAGTTGGCTTTGCTGGCGTAGACGAGGCGAAGTAAATCTGCCATGGGAACTCAAGAAAACCGCGAACAACTGTGCAGAAGATACGCCTGCACGCGAAAGGTGTCGTGAAGACCCGGACGGCTCGTGGCTGCCCGGGCCTCCTGTTCCGCTTCAGGGCTTGACAAACTTCAGCGTAAAGCGATCCGACTCGCCGATGGCGCGGAAATGATCGGCGGTCTCTTCACCACCGCGCAGCCCCGGCGGCAGGCTCCAGACCCCCGATGGGTGATCGGCCGTGTCGCGCGGATTGGCATTGACCTCGGACGCCTCGGCAAAGCGGAAACCGTGGGCTTCAGCCTGCTCGATCACCCAGCTCTGATGGACGTAACCCGAGCGCGCTTCGGGGTCCTGCTCACGATCTTCGGGCAGCCGATGGCCGACCACGCCGAGTACGCCGCCGCTTTTGAGCACCTCATAAGACGCATCCAGCACCGCGCCGAAGGTGCCGGCACGCTTGTAGCCGTGGACATTGCGAAATGTCAGCACCAGGTCGGCACTTCCCGGCTCGCCCAGGCGCGTGATGGCCGGCGGGTCGAAGGGAATGATCTCGATCGTGCCGAAACGATCGGTGTCGGCAATCCGCTCATCGAAAGCCGCGCGGCCGCGAGTCATGAATTCGGGCAGGTTGTCACGCTCCATGTTCCAGTGGGCCGCGATCAACTGGCCCTCCGCAGCCAGGTAAGGCCCCAGAATCTCGGTATACCAGCCCACCGACGGGTAGAGTTCAATCACTGTCATGTCCGGCCGCAGGCCAAAAAAGCTCAAGGTCTCGAACGGGTTGCGGTACTGATCGCGGGCCGCCTCGGTGGCCGGCCGGGCCGGATCGGCAATTACAGCGCTCAGGCGATCGTCCGCCGCCAGCGGGGCAGACAGCGTCAGCGCCAACGCGCCGCTCAGCATCCAGAAACGAATTTGCATGTGATTTCCTCTCTTGACAGGTCATCCTTGACCTGGGTTGTCGTTCAATCCAGACAGGCCCGGACTCGAAAAATCCGGTGCCCGCTGGCGATATATTTGCGCTCGAACAAGCTCGCAGCATCTTCGGCGTTCAAAGATAGCAGTTCCACATCGGCGGAGAATCCGGCCAGCTGCAGGGCGAGTGCGAATTCCCTGGCGTAGATTTCGAAATTGCTGCGCAGTTCCAGCTCTCCGCCCAGCGCCAACAAATCCGGCCAGACGGGATGCGCGTGCCAGCGGCGCTGGAGCTGTCCTGGTTTGGGCCAGGGGTTGGGGTGGAGCAGGTAATGCCGCGCCAGGCGCCAACCGGCGGCACGGGCCAGGCGCCAGAAGTCAGCCAGGTCGGCACGCGCCAGGTGGGCGTTGGGCGGCAGCGGCGGGTGACGGCGCAGGCGGGCCGGGGATTGATCTACACCAACAATTTCGCAGTCCGGATGGGCCACAGCCAGTCGCGCCGTCGACCAGCCGGTGCCGCAACCGGAATCCAGAATAATGCGGCGATCGACGCGCAATCGGCCGGCTAGACGCGCAAAAGCTGGCGGGCTGTAGGCCCGTAACGGTCTTTGCCAGGTGCTGCCCAGATGGCGTTGAACCGTCTCGACCAGGCGGGGATGGATACCCACCTGGCTAGACACCGGAACAGACGATTTATTCATGGCCTTACGCCTTGGCAAGCGTGTGCCGGCGGGGCAGGGATTGGTGGGCCGTGAAGGACTCGAACCTTCAACCAATAGGTTAAAAGCCTACTGCTCTACCATTGAGCTAACGGCCCGCATTCAATCGAGCCGGCAAGGATAGCGGCTTGGACATAAAAACTCAACCGCAAATCGCCGCCTGACAGGCTATGATCGACGCTCGTCTACCCGGTTTCACCCATCGCCATGGCTTCGCAACAGGACATCGCCCGCCGCATTCTGCCTTTGCTGGACCTGACCAGCCTCAACGATACCGATACCGACTCCGACATCCTGAGACTGTGCACCCGCGCCGGAACGCCAGTCGGCGCCGTGGCAGCTGTCTGCGTGGCGCCCGCCTTTGTCGCTGTGGCCCGCCAGGGTCTGGCCCGGGCCCGGCTCCAGGACAAAATCAAAGTCGCGACCGTGGTCAACTTTCCCAGCGGCGAAGGCGAGCTTGAAGAAGTGGTGGAGGAAGCCCGCTCGGCCATTACCAGCGGTGCCGACGAAATTGACCTTGTCTTCCCCTACCGCGCACTGATGGCCGGCGACGAACGGACGGGCTATCGGTTAATCAGCCGCTGCCGCCAGACCTTGACCGGCTACACGCTCAAGGTCATTCTGGAAACCGGCGAGCTGAAAGACCCGGCGCTGATCCGCACCGCATCCGAGATTGCCATCAGTGCCGGTGCTGATTTCCTCAAGACCTCCACCGGCAAGGTCAAGATCAATGCCACGCCGGACGCTGCTGCAATCATGATGCAGGCTATCCATGACAGCACGCGACCGGTCGGCTTCAAGGCCGCCGGAGGCATCCGAACCACCGCCGAGGCTGCTTTGTACGTGGACCTCGCTGCCGAAATCCTGGGCCAAAGCTGGCTGCGCCCGGAGCGTTTTCGCTTCGGCGCTTCGGGCCTGCTTGACGATCTGCTGGGGACGCTGGGTTTGGGTGCCAAGCTGGTCGATCTGAGCTCGCGCTACTAATGCTGTTTCAGGAACTGATCCGTGCCAAGCGCGATGGCAAGGCGCTGAACAGCGCCGAACTGGCCGAACTGGTCGGGGCAATTGTTGACGGCCGCATCAGCGATGAACAGCTGGGCGCTCTGGCCATGGCCGTCTACTGGCGCGGTATGACGAATGCCGAGACCTCCACCCTGACCTGCGCCATGCGTGATTCCGGGCGTGTCATGGACTGGAAAGGCGAGCTGGCGGGTCCGGTGCTGGACAAGCACTCCACCGGCGGTGTCGGCGATGCCACCTCGCTGCTGGTCGGGCCCTGGGTGGCGGCCTGCGGCGGGCATGTACCGATGATCTCGGGCCGGGGCCTGGGCCACACCGGCGGCACGCTGGACAAACTGGCTGCCATTCCCGGCTACAACCCGTTTCCCGACCCGCACAGCTTTCGGCGGGCCGTGCGCGAGATCGGCGTGGCCATCATCGGCCAGACCGACGATCTTGCTCCGGCCGATCGGCGCCTGTATGCCATCCGTGACGTGACCGCCACGGTCGACTGCCTGCCGCTGATCGTCGCCTCAATCCTGAGCAAAAAACTGGCCGAAGGGCTGGACGGGCTGGTGCTGGACGTCAAGACCGGCTCCGGCGCGGTGATGTCCGACCCTGCACGCGCCGCTGAACTGGCCGCAGCCCT
>SLJA01000081.1 GCA_007135355.1 Wenzhouxiangella sp. | reverse complement strand
TCAGCGGAACTTGTTTGGGAATTCTACAGACAGCAGCGGGCCCGACGGGTTCAGGTCTTCACCTGCATGCCGTCGGACAGGGTGCGGCGGTAGGCCATGAACGCCGGCACCAGCGCGATCAGCAGCGCGGCCAGGAAGATGATCCCCAGCACGCCCAGCTGCCACGGCTCCGGCCAGCTTAAGCCCACATGCAGTCCGTAGTTGGCCAGCAGCCAGGGAGCGGCCGCCCTCTGCACCACCAGCGCCAGCACCACGCCCAGCACGATCCCGGCAGCCGCGATCAGCCCGGCTTCAAACACCAACAGGCTGGAGATCTGCCAGGGCCGGGCGCCGTTGGCGCGCAGGATCGCCATTTCGCGTCGGCGCTCGCTGAGCGTGGTCAGCAGCACGGTCAGCATCCCCAGCAGGCCGGCCAGCACGACCAGGGCGGCGACCACGCGCAGGACCTGTTCGGCCAGGCCGGTAATGCGCCACAGTTGCTGCAGGGTAATCCCGGGCATGATCGCCGTCAGCGCCTCGGGACGGTACCGATTGATGACCCGCTGCAGGTCGAACACCGCGGCCCGGGTATTCAGGCCCAGCAGCAGCGCCGTGATCGCGTTGGGGCGCAGCTCGTCGGCCCGGTCGCGTGCGGCCTCGGGGTCGATGGTCGCGCCGGGCCGCTGCACGCCGGTTTCCCAGCCGATGTGGATGGCGCGGTGCGCGGCCAGGCTGATGTAGAGCTGCTGATCAACCGGCGTGCCGGTCGGCGCAAGAATGCCGCTGATGGTGAAGGGATGATCATCATGCGCTTGCAGCGCGACATTGCCGGTGCCATGCGCCAGCACGATGTGGTCGCCTAAATCGTAGCCCAGTTGTCGCGCCACCTGGGCGCCGATGACGACTTCGAACAAGTCGTCGAAGATCTCGCCGCGCGCCACGCTCAGCGATTCACGGTTGCCGAAGCGGTAATGCTCGAAAAAATCGCGGCTGGTGCCCATCACGCGAAAACCGCGAAACGAGTCGCCCAACGCCATGGGAATGGCCCAATCGACCTGGGGCAGCACCTTGAGCTGCTCAAAGGTCTCCCAGGAAATATCGTTGGTGGCATCGCCGATGCCGAACACCGAGTACAACAGCAGCTGCACCGGCGAGGTGCGCGCACCGACGATCAGATCAACCCCGGAAACCGAGCGGTGAAACCCGGTGCGCACTTCGCTACGCAGCTGCTCGACCAGCACCAGCAGGCCGATCGACAGGGCGATGGTGCACACGGTCAGAATGACGGCGAAGCGCCGGTTGAGCAGCGAACGCCAGGCCAGGCCGAGCAGGTTCATGCGCTCACCCCGGCGGCGTTGATTTCGGTCAGGTCCAGACTGCGGTCGAAGCGCGCGGCCAGTTCACGGTCATGGCTGACGAACAGCAGGGTGCTCTCGGCCGCCCGGATCTGGGCGAACAGTAAATCAAGAAAGGACTGGCGCCGATCGCTGTCCAGCGACGAGGTTGGCTCGTCGGCCAGGATCAGCGCCGGCCGACCGATCAGCGCACGTGCCGCGGCCACGCGCTGCTGCTGGCCGACGCTGAGCTGATCGGCCCGTCGGGCCCACAGCGAACGGTCGAGGTCCATGCCCTGCAGCAACCTTTCGGCGGCGGCGCGAACCTCACCGGTGCGTCTGGATCGGGCGGCCGAAAAACGACAAGGCAGCATCACATTGGCGCGCACGTCCAGCCATGGCAGCAAATTGAACTGCTGGAAAATCACTCCCAGATGCTCGGCTCGAAAACGATCCCGGCGCGCACCGCTCAAGGCAGACAGGTCGTCGCCACGGAACACCAGCCGGCCGGAGTCCGGTCGAATCAGCCCGCCGATAGCGGCCAGCAGGGTCGACTTGCCCGAGCCGCTGGGGCCGTAGAGGAAAACTTTCTCACCCTCTTCCAGCCGCATTTGCTCAATATCCAGCACCGGCCGGACATCGCCCGGCCAGGTGTAGCGCAGCGCATCGATCAATAGCAGGTCAGCCATGGCCATCGAGATCAGGGACGGCGTGCAAGCCTAACTCAAATCGATCAGCTTAGACCGGCAATCCGGCATCACTAGCGCAGACTGATCCGCCCGTTGCCCGGCGTCAAACGCGCCTGAGTCGCGAGGGTCTCGGTCAACACGTCGATGTCCATGCGTTCGTTGCCGGGATAACCCTCGAACAGACGCAAATCGATCCAGCCCAGGCGGTCGGGATGCTCGCATTCCAGACCCACGATGACATGGAATTCGGAGTGGTCATGGTCGTGGTGGTGATCATGCGAATGCTCATGATCGTCGTGGTGATGGTGGCCATGCTCGTGGTCGTGATGGTGGTCATGATCGTCATCATGCGCATGATCGTGCTGATCATGATCATGGCCGTGATCGTGGTGCTCGTGATCATGATAGTGCCCATCCGCGCCGAAGCCATGCGTGTGGGCATTGATACTGGCGACTTCACAGCCACCCCGGGGATCAGTGTGCACCCACTCGGCCGCGCGCAGGAACGCCAGGGTTCCGTCCAGCGCGGCCTGCTGCTCATCATTGCGCGGGGCGTGCTCAAAACCGATCAGGTTAACGCCGGGAATTTCCAGCTCCAGGCGAACATCACCGTTATCCATGGACAAGTTGCCGGTGGCAACACCATGCACATGGGGGGCGTGCTGGCGCTCAACCTGAGCCAGGGCGCTGCCGGCCAGCAAGGCCGAAGAGATTGCTGCAACGAGAAGCGAACGAGCTTGCATGCGTGTACTCCATGCTGAAAAGGGGGTGTTATCTTATAACGCCATTGACGAGAAAAGTTCCACAACCATGATCCGCAGTCGCTGGCCTGACCGGTTCGGCATCGTCGTCGCCATTGGCTGTGGCATCCACTGCGCCGCGCTGTCCCTGGTCTTTGTGCTTTATCCCACTCTATGGATGAAGCGCAAATACTGGGAAATGGGATTGTGGCAGAAACTGATCTGGTTGGAGTGGGGACTGCTGGCCACGGCCTGGCTGCTGGTGCTGCTGGCCATGATTCCCGGCTGGCTGCGCCACCGCCGCATCGGCCCCGCCCTCCTTGCGCTGGCTTCGCTGTTGCTGATGACGGCGGTCATCACCACCTCCCTGCACTTTGCTCACCGCTGGATGAGCCTGGTCACGCTGGCCGCCGGTCTGTTGCTGGCCGGTGCCCATTTATGGAACCTGAGGCTGAGTCCCTGCGGGGCGCCGGCGCGCGCCAGCGGTTCGCCCATCTCCGCCGTCAAGCGGTGATCTCGGCCGTCAAGGCTTGAGCGTTGACGATTCTTCTCCGACACTTCCGTCGACACAACACAAATCAGCTTGGCGTTTGCGCTGCCGCGTCGCTTGGCGCAAAATGGCGCGCTTGTGACAACAACTCTACACAAGCGGCCCTAGGCAATGAAAACCTCCTCGATCCACGGCATGTGGTCTTCCCGGCTGGCCTTCGTGCTGGCGGCCACCGGTTCGGCAGTCGGCCTCGGCAACATCTGGCGCTTCCCCTACATCACCTCCGAGAACGGCGGCGGTGCTTTCGTGCTGATCTATCTGGGCTGCATCCTGCTGGTTGGCTTGCCGGTGATGTTTTCAGAGATCGTCATTGGCCGGCGCGGGCGCATGAGCCCGGTCAATTCACTGCGCGAGTTGTCCGATGCCGTCGGCGCCAGTCGCGCCTGGATGGGATTGGGCTTTATCGGCATCATCGCCGGCTTTCTGATCCTGTCGTTCTATTCGGTCGTGGCTGGCTGGACCCTGCATTACGGGTTCCTCTACATCAAGGAGCTGTTTGGCGCCCCCGGCATCACCGATCCGGATGCCACCTTCGGCAGCCTGCTCGGCAATGCCGGCCAGCTGACTTTCTGGCATGGCGTGTTCATGCTGATGACGGTCGGTGTCGTTGCTTTAGGTGTGGAAAAAGGCCTGGAGCGGGCGGTCGGGATCTTGATGCCGATGTTGTTCATCCTGCTGCTTATCCTGCTCGCCTACGGCGTCAGCACCGGACACTTCTGGGACGCGGCGCGCTTTTTGTTCCAGCCGGACTGGTCGCAGGTTTCCACGGGGATGTTTGTCACCGCCCTGGGTCAGGCGTTTTTCACCCTGAGCCTGGGCATGTGCGCCATCATGACTTATGGTGCTTACCTGCCGGCGCATGTCAACATTCCCAGGGTAGGAACCGCCGTGGCAGCCTCCGACACCGTGGTCGCGCTGATTGCCGGCCTGGCCATCTTTCCGGTCATTATCGCGTTCGGTATCGATCCGGGCAGCGGCGGGGCCGGACTGATCTTTACCTCGCTGCCGCTTGCCTTCGCCCAGATGCCCTTTGGCATCTTTTACGGCGCCCTGTTCTTCCTGCTGTTGTCGGTCGCCGCCTGGACCAGCTCGATCTCGCTGATGGAGCCGGCCACCGCTTATCTGGTTGAGGCCACCAACCTGTCGCGCAAGACCGCCGCCCTGTTGATTGCCCTGATGGGCTGGCTGCTTGGCCTGGCCACGGTGTTTTCCTTCAATATCTGGTCGGAAGTCACCATCGGTGACAAGAACCTGATGGGCGCGATCGAATTTGTCGCCACCGACATCATGCTGCCGGTCGGCGGCCTGCTGACGGCACTGTTCGCCGGCTGGGTGCTGTCGAAGACCATTACCAAGGAAGAGTTGGACGACAAAATGCCCGACTGGGCCTTCAAGGCTTGGCTGTGGTTGACCCGAATCGTCACGCCGATGTTGATTTTGTGGGTGATGGCGAGCATCCTGGGCTTCCTGTAGCCGAAACAGACCCGCGAGTGGCCGATGCTCGTTGGGTGTCAATCCACCCGCTCGACCCGATCGCCGGCCCCCAGCGACACCCGTCGCCCGTCGACGGTGCGGAATTCGCGCTCACCCAGGTCACGACGCTTGACCTGGTAGACCGTGCGCGAGCCGGATCCCGGATCGATCACCTCGACCTGCACGATCTGGTTGGCGACCCAATAGCGGTAGCCGGTCACGGCGGTGGTCGACAGGATGACGATGCCGGCAAAAATGAAACCGATAACGGCGGAAGGCGAGCGGTACCACGGTTCTTCGTCTTGGGCCGCGAGCGGATTCTGCTCGCGGGCTGCGCGGCGACCGCGCTGGATTCGGGCCACCAGGACGACGATGGCGGTCACCAGCAAGGTGATCAGGACTTGTTTCAGCATTTGCGCTCGAGCATAGCAGCATGACCTGAAGCATGGGTTTTCATAGGCCTGCGATCAACATCGCCCGACGCGGGCGCGGCAGACCTTCGATGGTCAGGGTTTCATCGACCGAATCCAGCGCGTCGGCCAGGGAATGAAACGGCATCCATTCCGTGCTGCGCTGTTCT
>SLJA01000319.1 GCA_007135355.1 Wenzhouxiangella sp. | reverse complement strand
CGCAGCTCAAGCTGCTGGCCGAGGGCCGCCGGCTGCGCTGCTATGGCGAAGTTCGTCTGGCCCCGGGCGGGCTGGAAATGGCGCATCCGCAGTGCGAAGCCCTGAAGGACGATGAGTCTCCGCCACTGTCGGATTCGCTCACTCCGGTCTATCCGACCACCCAGGGCGTCGGTCAGGCCGGGCTGGCACGGCTGATCCGGGACACGCTGATGCGTCTGCAGGCCGGCGATCTGGACCTGCCGGACCTGTTGCCTGCCAAGGCCGGGGGCTTGAGTCTGGTTCAGGCCCTGTCCACCATCCACGCGCCGCGACCGAATGAGAACCTGAGCGCCCTGCTGGACGGAGACCATCCGGCGATTCAGCGCCTGGCGCTGGAAGAACTGGCCGCCCACCACCTGGCGCTGGCCCGGATGAACCTGGCCCGCGCGCGGCAGAAAGCTCCCGTGCTGCAGGATCAGGCAGGCATGACCCAGCGCCTGCTGACCGGTCTGCCGTTCACCCCGACCGGTGCCCAGCTGAGAGTCATCGGCGAGATCCAGAGCGATCTGGCCGGCCAGCGCCCGATGCGGCGCCTGCTGCAGGGCGATGTCGGTTCGGGCAAAACCGTGGTCGCGGCTGCCGCGCTGGTCACTGCGGCAGCCACCGGACGCCAGGCCGCCATCATCGCACCGACCGAAATTCTGGCCGAGCAGCACTATCGAACCCTGAGTGACTATCTGCTGCCGCTGGGGCTGGAGATTGTCTGGCTGGCCGGCAAGATCCAGGGCCGGGCACGCACCGAAGCGCTGGAGCGGCTGGGTGGGAGCGCGCAGATCGCGGTCGGCACCCACGCGCTTTTTCAGAAGGGCGTGAATTTCCGCGAACTGGCCCTGGTGATCGTCGACGAACAACATCGCTTCGGCGTGCACCAGCGCCTGGCCCTGGCCGACAAGGGCAAGCGCGGGGGGGTGCAACCGCACCAGCTGGTGATGACCGCCACGCCGATCCCGCGCACCCTGGCCATGACCGCCTATGCCGGTTTGGATATCTCGGTTCTGGATGAACTGCCGCCCGGACGCAAGCCGGTGACCACGGTGGCGGCCAGCCAGCAGCGCCGGGGCGAAGTGATCGAGCGCCTGGAGCGCGCACTGAGAGAAGGGCGCCAGGCCTACTGGGTCTGTCCGCTGATCGAAGAGTCGGAGGTACTGGAAGCCGAAGCCGCAGAAACCCGCTCGCGCGAGCTGGCCGCCGAACTGAAAGACTTCCGCGTCGGACTGGTCCACGGGCGCATGAAACCGGCCGAAAAGCAGGCCGTGATGGCCGACTTCGGCGCCGGGCTGATCCATCTGCTGGTCGCCACCACGGTGATCGAGGTCGGCGTCGATGTCCCCAACGCCAGCCTGATGATCATCGAAAACGCCGAGCGCCTGGGGCTGTCGCAGCTGCATCAGCTAAGAGGCCGGGTCGGGCGAGGCTCGGACCAGGCGGCCTGCGTACTGCTGTACAAGCCGCCGCTGGGCGAGACCGCACGGGCGCGCATCGAGGTCATGCGCGCGACCACCGACGGTTTCGTCATCGCCGAGAAAGACCTCGAGCTGCGCGGCCCCGGCGAGGTGCTGGGCACCCGTCAGACCGGCGCCCTGCGCTTCCGCATCGCCGATCTGGAGCGCGACGCGGAGTTGCTGGAACAGGCCACTGTGGTAGCGGGCAAACTGAAGAAAAAACAGCAGGATCTGCTGATCGACCGCTGGGTGGGCGCGGCCGAACAGTTTATCGATGCCTGAGCAGATCAGCCCAGGCTTGAAGACCACGACGTCGGCGTGGACTGAAGGCATACTGGCCTGACCAAGCCCCGGGAGCCGTAACTGCCGTGACCAAGCAACCTGCCCGCCCGCCCGAAGACCCACCCTTGCCCATGCTGGCGCCGTGCCGCGCCCTGCAGACCAGCGATTCCATCGATTGGTTGAAAGCCGGGTGGCGGGATCTGCGCCGTGCCCCACGCCAAAGCCTGAGCTATGGCCTAATGACGGTCGCGCTCAGCTACCTGATCAGCCTCGCCGCCTGGGTCTGGGGCAACCTGGGCTTGTATCTGGGTCTGGTGTCGGGGTTTGTTTTCGTCGGCCCTTGGCTGGCCATGACGCTATACGCTATCAGCCTGCGCCTTGAGCGCGGAGAAACACCATCGCTCAAGCGCAGCCTGGCCGACGCTGGCCACTCGATCGGCAGCGCGCTGGTCTTTGCCGTCATCCTGGTGGTCGTTTTGCTGGTCTGGGCGCGGGCTGCCAATACCTTGTACATCTTCTTCCCCGCCATGGCTGACCCAAGCTGGCGAGATTTGACCTGGTTTCTTGGTATCGGCAGCGCGGTTGGCGCGTTGTTCTGCCTGGTGATCTTTGCCGCCAGCGCCTTTTCTTTGCCTATGCTGATGGATCGGCGGGTCGACGCAGTGACCGCCGTAATTACCAGCATTCATGCCGTATTGCGCAACAAACAGGCCATGGCAGTCTGGGCCGCCATCATCGTCGGCAGCGTCCTGCTGGGTGTGCTCACCGCCTGGCTGGCCTTTGCCGTCGTGATGCCACTGATCGGACACGCCACATGGCACGCCTACAGAGCGACCATCGACGCCTCGCAATGGCCGCTGATCGACCGCGGCAGCAAATGATGCAGCACACAATGCCTCTGTGAGATACTTAACGGCCGTTTAAGGCCAGCGCTGCCCTTCGGCACGCGCTCGCGCCCCGTTAAAAACTGATATTTCGTTAGGAGAAGGCCGGTGACCAATCGCACTGTGACTCTGACTGACCCACAGTCCGAAAAAACGCTTGAACTCCCGGTTGTGGCCGGCAGCGAAGGCGACCCGACCATAGACATCACGCGCTTGAACCCGGAGCTGGGCTACTTCACCTATGATCCGGGCTATGGCACAACCGCCAACTGCAAAAGCGACATCACGTTCATCGACGGCGCCAGCGGTATCCTGCGTTACCGCGGCTACCCAATCGAGCAACTGGCCGAGCGATCCAGCTTCATGGAAATCACTTTTCTGCTGCTTTACGGCGAGTTGCCGACTGCATCGCAGCTGCGGGATTTCCAGCGCGACATCACCTACCACACCATGGTCCACGAGAAGGTCAACAGCTTCATCTCGGGCTTTCACTACGATGCACACCCGATGGCCATCCTGTCCGGCGTCATCGCTTCCATGGCGGGCTTTTATCAGCAAAATCTGGACGTCAACAATCCGGAACATCGCGAACTGGCGGCCAAGCGCCTGATCGCCAAGATGCCGACGGTGGCTGCGGCCGCCTACCGGCACTATATGGGCTGGCCCAGCGCCTATCCGCGCAACTCTCTGAATTATGCTGAAAACTTTTTGCACATGATGTTTTCTGTGCCGGCCGAGGCCTATGAGATCAATCCGATAGCGGCCAAGGCACTGGACATGCTGCTCATCCTGCACGCCGACCACGAACAGAACGCATCAACCTCCACCGTGCGCCTGGTCGGCTCTACCGGCGCCAATCCGTACGCCTGCGTCGCCGCAGGTATCGCCGCACTTTGGGGGCCGGCACACGGCGGCGCCAACGAAGCCGTGCTGCGCATGCTGCATCAGATCGGCGATGTCAGCCGGGTCGGCGAATTCATCAAGCGCGCCAAGGACAAGAACGATCCGTTCCGGCTGATGGGTTTTGGTCACCGGGTATACAAGAATTTTGACCCGCGCGCGACCATCACCCGCAAGGCCTGCCACGAAGTGCTCGCCGACCTGGGTCAGAACGATCCGCTGCTGGACCTGGCCATGAAGCTCGAGAAGATTGCCCTGGAAGACGACTATTTCGTCCAGCGCAAACTCTATCCCAATGTGGACTTCTACTCCGGCATCATCTACAAGGCTCTCGGCATACCGACCACCATGTTCACGCCGATGTTCGCCATTGGCCGTACGGTCGGCTGGGTGGCGCAGTGGATGGAGCAAAGCGCCTCACCCCACCGCATCGGCCGCCCGCGCCAGATCTACACCGGCCACGGCGAGCGGGATTACATCGAGATCGACAAGAGGGATTGATCAGCTTTAAGGCAGTGCTCGTAGAGGGGTCCGAGCATCCGGGGGGTCGCGGATCTGCAAGGCGAACGGCCCCGATTTCTTGGATTCAGGTGGCCAATAGGGGGTTCCGAGCATCCGGTGGTGCCGTGGGCCTTCGGGCCACAACACCCCCGGATGCAGCAAACTTGAGAGATGGGAGGGGGAGACAAGACTGCTCTCCCCGCTCAATCCCGGATCAAGCTCCCCTGAAACCTGAAACCGGAACCCTGAAACCGAAGTTTTTTATCCCTGCACCCAACCATCAGCGGGGAGTGGTGCCGCCCCCACTACCCTTACATATTGAGCAAACGGCCGCCGTCCACCGCCAGAATCTGCCCGGTGACATACGGCGCGTCCAGCGCCAGGAAGGTCACGGCCCCGGCGATGTCGGCCGGGGTGCCCTGGCGTTGCAGCGGCACCCGCTCCAGGATCGCCTGCTGTGCTTCCTGCCCCGCTTCGGCCTCGCCTTCGGGCCACAGAATCGAACCGGGCGCGACCCCGTTGACCCGCACCATCGGCGCCAGATCCTTGGCCAGGGCGCGAGTCTGCATCACCAGCGCGGCCTTGGCCATGGAATAAATGCTGTTGTCTTTCAGCGGCACCAGTCCGTGGATGTCGACCAGGTTGACGATAGCGCCGGGGCGCCGGGCCAGTTCGGGCGCGCACACCCGGCTCAGAAAGTAAGGGCCGCGCGCATTGCTGGCAAACAGATCATCCCAAGCCTCCTGGCTGGCCTGCTTGACCGGCGTTGGATAAAACGCCGAGGCGTTGTTGATCAGCACATCAATGCGGCCGAAGGCCTCTAGCGCGGCGTCATGGATGCGCTGGGCCGCGGCGGGATCGGCCAGGTCGGCCTGGACCAGGGAGGCCGAATGAGCACGCTCGGCGTTCAGCGTTTCGACCAGCTCGCGCGCGGGTGCTTCCGAGCCGCGGTAATGCAGACAGATGTTCAGGCCGCGCCGGTGCAGGTGACGGGCGATTTCGGCGCCGATGCGGCGCGCGCCGCCGGTGATGATCGCGGTGGCCGCAGTGGAATGTGGATGACTCATATTCAAGTTGCTCGGTAAAGTGGGCATTGGACCAGCCCGGCCGTCAAGTTGCCATGAGGGCCCAGGCCCGGTCGACAACGAGCGACTACAATTCAGGCTACCGTTTTTTTTCGCCACGAGCCGCACCGTGAATCGTCATCCGAGCGCGCTGAATCTGCCTGCCCCGCCGCCGGAACTGGCCGCAATCAGCCAGGTCCTGGGCGAGCGCGTGCTGGCGGCGCTGGAGCGCGAT
>SLJA01000144.1 GCA_007135355.1 Wenzhouxiangella sp. | reverse complement strand
TTGCTCTTGGTCCGGCTGGCCAGCAGGATTTCCGAAAACACGTCCGGGTGCTGGGCGCACTTGAAGGCCGTCACTCTGCCGACGCCGCCGGCGCCGATGATCAATACTTTTCCCATATCTGCTTGAAATTCCCGTTGGCGATGATGAGCTGGACAACGAAATACCCAGGGTATTCGTCATTCGGCAAGTGCGGCGCATGTCCACAAATGCCTTCGCTAATGGCAAAACTTCAATTTTGCCGCATAGGAGGTCAGATAGGAAGAGCAAAACGCATAGGCGCCGCACTCGGAGCGCCGTTCATGGCAGTCGGAACGGCCCAGTTGCGACCATAGCGATCGAACAAGCTGTCAGGGAAATGCCCAGCGCGCCTCGTGGCCGCGCGCATCGACATGCACAAACGGGCCGCGATGCGGACGTGGACCGTACAGCCCCAGCCCCCCGGGCCGATCTTCGAGTTCACCGTCACGGTATAGCGCTTCGATGATGTCGACCAGGATCTGGGCATCGCGGACATCGACCTTGCCATCCCCATTCAGGTCATCCATGCGACCATCGCCGTTGGTGTCGATGAAAATATCGGCGGCACCACCCCAGACATGGCGCGAAAACAGGCTATTGCCGATGGCGTTGTTGTACCAGGGCGTGCGGTGACCACTGAGAATGGCAAACGTGTCGGTGCGGATGCCCCGCGCGTTGACCTCGGCCAGAATCACCTCCAGCTTGGCGATCAAGCCTTCGCGCAAAACCATGTACTTCGGCCAATGGTCCGGCTGCTGCTTGCACAGGAATTGCCCCAGCGTGAAGTGCGGCGACACCCGGACATCCATCATCTCCGGGGTGATCTCGATCTTCCCCGATGGCGGCAGATAGATCGGATTGCCGCGCAGCGGCTGCTCAGGGTACTGACCAATCCGGTAACCATTCAGGCTACCGTTCTGCTTCGCCTCGGTCGGCACCTTGGTCACCACGTTCAAAGTCATGGGTGCGTGCCCGGAGGGCCGGATGCTGACCGGATGCAGCCCCGGCGTCTCCGGCGCGCGGAAACGCCAGTGCCCCTTGCCGAGCGCGATCAGTTCACCGCCTGAAGCCTCGATTTCGACGGTCTGACCATTGGTGCCGAGCACGCGGATTTCTTCGGTCTGACCCGGCAGCATGAAAAAGGCAAAGGTGTGCCAATCCACCTGTTTGCCATTGAATTTGACCGCGTAGTCCAGACGGCCATCGTCAAAGGGCGCATCCAGCGCCAGGGCGGACGACGACAGCAGATGCAGCGCGACGATCAGTGGTATCCAGTGCTTCAAAACTTGGGGTTCCTCGCGGATGAACAGGAGCCGCATCCAAAGCCTCGATCAGAGGCGGGTCGCGCCGGTATACGTCGCGCCGGTATTGAATCCGCCCCTGATCGTCGACCCAGGCAGTCCAGTACAACAGGTGGACGGGAAGCGGCCGATCCAACCGAACCGTAGTTTCCACTCCACTGTCCAGCACCGCCCGAATGCGTTCAGGCGGCATGATAGCCGAACGCTCGTTAAGCAACCATTGGGTTAATGTATCGGCGTCCTCAATCCGAATGCAGCCGGAGCTGAAAGCGCGTTCTTCCAGCTGAAACAATCCGCGCGCGGGAGTATCGTGCAGGTAAACGTGATGACGGTTGGGGAACATGAACTTGACCCGACCCAGCGCATTTTCCGGACCCGGCGCCTGACGCAGACGGTAGGGGAAATTGCGCGCCGACAGCCGCGCCCAGTCCACGCTGTCGGGGTCAATGCGGCGTTCATCAGCCCCCCAGCCCTGGTAGACGGAAAAACCCATTTTTTCGAGGTACGACTCATCGGCGCGAATGCGCGGCAGCAAGTCCTGCACCACCAGGCGTGGCGGTACTTCCCAGGACGGGTTAAGCACCAGATAGCTCATGCGACCGCTGAACACCGGGGTACGGCGCGCCGGCGTGCCCACCACCACGCGCTGGGTCATCACGATCTCGTCATCAGCGCGCAGCTGCATGGTGTATCCGGCGATATTGACCAGCAGGTATTCCTCACCCAGATCACGAGGCAACCAGCGCCAGCGCTCGAGATTGGCACGGAGTTGCGCCTCGCGCTGGGCTGGCGTGACGTTGAGTTCGGCCAGAGTGCGCGGGCCGATAATGCCGTCGACCGCCAGGCCGTGGCGGCGCTGGAAGGCGCGCACGCCCTGCTCCAGCCGCTTGGTGTAAAGCGCAGGATCCTCACCCACAACCCCCTCTTCGGGCAAGAAATCACCCAGCCGCAGCAATCGTTGACGAATCGCGGGGACGCGCGCATCTTGGGTGCCGGGACGCAACAGGGGGCCATCGTCGATAACGGCCCAGTCGCCGTTGTGTGCCAGCTCGCGCTGCAGCGCCAGGCGCTCAAGCAGCAGCCAGTATCCAGGATAGCGCGGCGCCAGACCATCGAGCACAGCGACCAGATCGACTGGCTGGTCAGCCGGCGGGTCGGATAGCAGCTGTAGCAAATCCGGCACATCACGCTGCAGCAGCCAGCCGGAGTCGATGGATTCCGGATCAAGCCGCCCATGCAGCAAGTGCGCTCCCAGACTCAGCAGCCCATCACTGGCCAGCAGCTCGAGGTCGAGCCGACGGACTGCGTTGTCGGTCGCGTCGCGCTCAGCCAGCAACTGGCCGAGCGGGTCTCGATGATAGTGTTGCGCTTGCAAACCATGCGCATGGGCCCGATCAACGGCCGCCAGCAACTGCGCCCGCAGCGCCGTGGGGCGACCCTGGGCATCGAACCAGATCGGGCGCCACGCGCGCTGCTCATAAAGCGCGCGAAGCAGCTCCATGGACTGCAGTGGCTGCCCGGCAACAACCGCAACCTCTTTCGATTCAAGCATTTCCATGCGATCGCGAAGGGAGTGCCGCGGGTCCACGTCCGCCCACGCGAATTCGCCCGCCAGCAGGAGCAGCAGACACAAGGCACGGCCAAGAGCAATCATCTGATTCATCAGCTCAATATAGCAACGCCCACCCCACCACAGGAGAAGGGTGGGCTGATCGCCGCCTCTTTCGATAGCCGCTGGCCGGGTGTATGCTTCCAGCAAATCGCCAGAGGGAGAACGTCGCCATGCTGCGCTCATTGAATATCGCGGACTACATGAACCCCCATCCGGTCAAGGTCCATCTAGACGACAGTTTGGCCAAGGCCGCGGACACCATCACTCGCAACCACGTCTCGGGAGCTTGCGTGGTCGACGCCGATGACCGGCTGGTTGGCGTGTTGTCGGAAATCGACTGCTTGCGGGCGCTGATTTCCGCCACTTACAACAATACGGCCGACATCGGCACCGTGGCCGCGGCAATGACCGCCGAAGTCCAATGCTGCAGTCTGCAGGACAACATCGTCGACGTGGCCATGGACATGATTTCCAAAGGGCACCGCCGACGCCCGGTCGTCGACCGTGGCAAGCTGATCGGCCAGCTGACCTGCCGGCGAATCCTGAGCGCAGTCAGTCATTACAACGATGCGCTGCGGACTTAGTTTTCGCGTTGACCTGGCTTGAATACAGGCAGTCGCAGCCATGCACCGTCCATGCCGTGCTTCAGACCCGCCTCAGCCATAAACGTTTCCATGCCTGGCTGTGGGCGCTACTATTGCTGTTTGCTCCGCTGTCGGGATCGAGTGCGGTCGACGACGCCTGCTGGCTGGAAATCGACCAGTTCCAGCTCAAGTCAAGCGTCAGCGGTGAATTTGAGCCGCATGGCAGCGATTTGGCTCTAGGGCCGCGGCTGCGCCCTGGGCTTGCCATCCTGCGCTTCGAGCTGCCTCCCAGCCCCATCGAATGCTGGCTGCAAGTTGACCGTACCTCGATGTTCCACCTGGTCATTGACGTCGAGGGCCTCGACCCGGTGTCTTTTGACTTTTTCCGCCCGGGGCCCAACGATCTTTTCTCGGCCGCGGGCTTCACGGTGCCTATTCCTCCGCATGAAACACCGCGCCAGGTGATGTTGGAAATCACCCATCTCGGCTCGGTCGCCACCAAAGCAACCCGAATCGACAAAGCAGAACTGCTCGCGCGGGAGCGACGTGTCGTCGCCATCCAGGCATTGTCTTTCCAGGTGCCCATCATCATGGCACTGCTCATGCTGGTGTTCTGGATTCGTCTGCATGACCGGGCGCTGGCCGCGTACATCGCCTTGATGCTGAGCTTTGTGCTGATCGCCTCCAGCCTGGACGGCACGCTTTACAGGCTGCCCGGGCTAAGTCTGCTGGCGGGGCTGAACAGCATGGCGCACATGTTTCTGATGAGTCTTTTTGGACTGGCCGTGGTGGGCTTTTTTCGCGAATTCTTAAGTCCGCTGGATCGAAGTGCTTCAATCACCGTGCATATTCTGGCGGCTTTGTTCGCCTTCACGGCGATTTCTTCAGCCCTCAATATCACCGTATTCAACGCAGTGGTGATGCATTTGACCGTCTTGGTCATTTTGATCACCGTGCCGCTGCTGTTCTGGCATGGTGTGCGCAGTCTTCGCGCGGGGAACCGTCTAGCGATCTATTTTCTGGTCGGCTGGAGCCTCCCGGTCATCGTTATTCCGTTGCGTATGATGGCAGAGTACGGTCTGATCGAATGGGGATTCTGGATCCGTTACGCACCGCGCCTGGCCTTGATGGTCGAAACGCTGATCTTCGCTCTCGGGCTGGCCGACCGCTTCCTGCGCTTTCGCATCGAGCGTGACCGCGCGGAACAAAGCCGCCTGCAAAGCGAGCGGGCCTTGACCGGATATCGAAGGCTGGCCTGGACCGACGCCCTGACCGGTATTGCCTCCAGACGGGCCTTGGACGAAGAAATGGCGCGCTGGACGGATTCGGGTCAACCAGGCAGCGTTTTATTCCTGGATATCGATCACTTCAAAGACTTCAATGACAGCTTTGGCCATGCCGCCGGCGATGCGGCATTACGAGCGGTCGCCGAACGCCTGCGCGAGCTGCTGCCGAGAGAGACCCTGCTCGCTCGCTACGGTGGCGAGGAAATCGTTGCCTTGCTCCCGGATCGCACCCTCCCGATCGCAAAGGGGTTGGCTGAGCATGTACGCCAAGATATCGAACGCAGCCAGATCACTCCTGATGGCCGTGCCCTGACGGTTAGCATCGGCGTGGCCGAACGGCTGAACGATGAGCGTGCCGATCAAGCCGTCGCGCGAGCCGATGCCGCACTGTATACGGCCAAGAACGACGGCCGCAATCGCGTGGTCAGTGCGGCAGCCATGGCGCCGATGTAGAGGCACCCTAGTGGGCCATGCGGCTAATTAGGTAACGCTCAGAGTCACTGTGCTGGCGTGAATCAAGGCGCGTTCCGCAGGGAATGGCTAGCCCTTTCCAAGGAA
>SLJA01000139.1 GCA_007135355.1 Wenzhouxiangella sp. | reverse complement strand
TCGAAGGTGTTGATCCCGGGAACCTGAACGTCGTAAACGTCTGCCGTGCCCGCTTCTTCCACCGTCAATACGCGAGCAACAAAGCGCTCGCGGTTGAATCGGCGCGAGTACGCCAGCAGTGCATTTTCCAGAGCGGCCTGCTTGCCGGCATGGCTGAAGCCGATCAACTCGGCAAAGCGCGCCAGATTTTCGCCGCTGATCACCAGCTCATGCTGCGCGCGCACCGGATAAGCTCGCTGCCCGCCCCTGCCGTCAGGCAGAAGGCTGCGGCCGGCCGGGCGCCGGTTCCGGTAGATGCGAGAGGCAAGCCCCAAGCGCAGCAGCATGCGTTGAACCGCCTGCAAACGATCGAGGTCACTCTGGGCCAGACGAACGCTGACGCCCTTGGCCTGACTACCCTGAATGCTGCCGTCGGCATCGAAAAATCCACGCAGGAAGCCGCGATAGGCGGCAGCCGAGGCCTGTTCAAGCGCCGGAGTGATGCGCTTGTTGCCCGGCGACATGCCCATTGCGAAAGCCAGGTCTCTCAGGGCGGCGGATTTCATGCGAAACTCACCCCGGCCTGAGACCGAGAACCAGCCCTGGAAATCTGCACGGTGAGACAAGCAACGGGCTGCCCCAGCCGCGGCCTGCATGATGGCGTGAGCACTCTGATCGGCGCAGACGCCGTTGACTACGGAAGCTTCCTGCCAAACCGACAGGACCGCACCGTCATTCTTGAGGGTGCCGTCGCCCAGCAAAAGGCCCAACAGGTAGCCTTCGGCCTCGTTGAGTGGCCCTTCCCACTCCGGGCCGGTCCGATGATCATTCAGCAACAAGCGATCGCCAGACGCCAGTTTGCCCGCCTCACACCATTCGGTCTCGGTGCGGAAGCGGGTGAAGCTGCTGACCCTGCGCACGCGGTGATCGTGGGTCAGTTTCAACTCATGGCCTTCCGCAGTGACCAGCCGCACGATCTTTTTGGTCGCGGTCTTGAAAAACCCGTCGGCACCGCTGGCATGCGCTTTACCGTCCACCACTACCTCGAACGGCTGTCCGATCAGATCCAGGACCTGGCGCGGCCCATGGGTGGTATGGACCCAAGTGTCGGCAGTGACACAGGGATTGGTGGCGCGGATGTTCTCGACCCACCAATTGTTGTTCTGCTCGTTGATGCGATCGACCAGTACGAAGCCGGGCTCGGCGAAGTCGTAGGTCGAGGTCATGATCATGTTCCACAGGCGGCGCGCCGGCACTGTGCGGTAGATCTTGCAGGCCACCAGGCCGTCTTCGCTGCTGACATAACCCGAGTTGTTGGGCCAGTCGCGCCAGACCACCTGTTCGGGGTTGTACAGATCAAGCTCGTGGGCTTCGCTCTCCAGTATCGGGAACACGAGTTGCCAGTCAGCATCGTTTTGCACCGCGCGGATAAAGTCATCGGTAATCAGCAGCGAGCAGTTGAACTGGCGCAGGACACCGTTTTCGCGCTTGGCGCGGATGAAATCCATCACGTCCGGGTGCGAGATGTCGAAGGTGGCCATCTGCGCACCGCGTCGACCGCCGGCCGAGGACACCGTGAAACACATCTTGTCGTAGATGTCCATGAACGACAGCGGGCCCGAGGTATAAGCCCCCGCCCCCGAGACATAAGCGCCCTTGGGCCGCAAGGTGGAGAACTCATAGCCAATGCCGCAGCCGGCCTTGAGCGTCAACCCGGCCTCGTGAACCTTGCCCAGGATGTCATTCATGGAATCTCCGATGGTGCCGGAGACGGTGCAGTTGATGGTCGAAGTGGCCGGTTTGTGTTCCAGCGCGCCGGCGTTGGAGGTGATGCGACCGGCCGGAATGGCGCCGCGGCGCAGCGCCCACAGAAACTCCCGGAACCACAACGAGCGCAACTCCGGGGTTTGCTCGACATCGGCCAGCGCCCGCGCGACTCGCTGATAAGTGTCATCGATCTCTTGGTCGATGACCGCGCCGGATTTGGCCTTCAATCGATACTTCTTGTCCCAGATGTCGATCGATGCTTCCTGGAAGGCGATTTCCGGAAGCGCCGCCGATAATGCTTCTGCCGAAACGCTCATGCCGCAACCTCTTGATTTGCTCGATTTGTTAAGACTTATACACAGGTTGCGCACTGCTTTTTTCACAACCTGTTGTGCCCCGCTGGCTATTACGGCACAACATCTTGTGCCGCGGTCGCATACCTTACGCCCAACAGGCAGCAGAATCAAGTCCCCCAAAAAAGGCCTTCAACATGTTCGAGATCGTGCTGTTCCGCCCCGAGATTCCGCCGAATACCGGCAACATCATGCGGCTGTGCGTCAACGCTCCGGCGCGACTGCACTTGATCGAGCCGCTGGGTTTTCGTCTGGATGAGCGCAGCCTGAAGCGCGCCGGCATGGATTATCGGGAGCGTGCGGTGGTTCAGCGCCATCGCAATCTGGAACAGTGCCGCGAAGCCCTGGGCGAGCGTCGCTGGCTTGCGTTCAGCAGCCGCGCCGCGCGCCCGCTGGCAGAGTGGTCGTTCCAGGTCGGTGATGTGCTGCTGTTTGGGCGCGAGACCGCCGGTTTGCCGGATGAGGTGTTGTGTTCGATCCCAACCGAGCAGCGATTGGTGATCCCACAGCTGCCCGGGGCGCGCAGTCTGAATCTGAGCAACGCGGTGGCGGTTGGCCTGTTCGAGGCCTGGCGCCAGCTGGGCTACGCCGGTGCGGTCAAGCCGTCTCCGGCTTGAGGCCACGCTGCATGAGAACCCGCACGCCTTTTTCCGCGCTCCAGCCCTTGAACAGAATGCCGTGCACCTGCTCGGTGATCGGCATTTCGACGCCGTGGCGCGCCGCCAGACGCATGGCTTCCTCGGCTGTGCCGATCCCTTCGACCACCTGCCCGATTTCGGCCACCGCCTCATCCCGTCCCTTGCCGCGCGCCAAGGCCATGCCGAGCTGACGATTGCGCGACAGATCGCCGGTGCAGGTCAAAACCAGATCACCCACGCCGGCCAGACCGGTCAGGGTCAAAGGATCAGCGCCCAGAGCCTTGCCCAGACGCATCATTTCGGCCAGTCCGCGAGTGATCAGGGCCGCGCGGGTGTTGCTGCCCAGGCCCAGACCATCGACGATGCCGCAGGCGACCGCGAGCACGTTTTTCAAGGCCCCACCCAGCTCGGCGCCGACCAGATCGGCGGTGTAGTAGGCCCGGAAATTGTCGCCGTGCAGCAGCTCGGCCCAGTGGTTGCCGAACCCGGGCGTGGAAGCAGCCACGGTCACCGCCGTCGGCAAGCCTTGCGCAACCTCGCGGGCAAACGACGGGCCGGTAATCAGGGCTAACGGAATGTCTTTGTCAAGCTGTTGTTCGGCTACTTCGTGCAACAGCCGTGCGCTGCCCGGCTCGAAGCCCTTGCTGGCCCAGGCCAGGCCAACTTCGGGCCGCAGCCGGTGTTTCAGGCGCGCCAGGGTTTCGGCGAACGCGTGCGAAGGCGTGACGATCAGGTAGTCGGTGGCGTCGGTGCATACTGCGTCGAAATCCGCCCCAGGCTCCAATCCGTCCGGAAAGGCGATACCGGGCAGGTAGCGTTCGTTGCAGCGATCGGCCCGCAGGCGCGCTACATGCCCGGCATCGATATCCCACAGTCGCACGGCATGGCCCCGACGAGCCAGATGCATGCCCAGCGCGGTTCCCCAGGAACCGGCGCCGAATACTGCGATGGGGCCAGCCATCGGGCTTTAGCTTTCGGCCTTGCCGTTTTCAGCCGGCTGCGGCTGTTGCTGATTCTGCGCCTCGGCCAGACGCTGCCGGAACACAGCCTCGAAATTGATCGGCTGCAGCGGCGGCAGGTAAAAACCACCGGCGGAAATCAGGGTACTGATCTGGGCGCGGTTGTATGGAAACAACACATTCGGGCACAAGACGTTGACGACGTAAGCCATCTGATCGTCGGTGACATTGGCGAACTGGAAAATGCCGCCATACTGAACTTCACACACAAAAGCCGTTTTTTCGGCCTGTTTGGCGGTCACGGTCACCGTCAGGATCACTTCCAGCCGATCGTCGCCGACCCGGTTGGTGCGCTGGGCCAGGTTCAGGTTGATGTCAGGCTGCCCACCGGACTGGTCCAGTTCCTGGGGCGATTTGGCCTCGAAGGATGCATCTTTAAGATAAATGTGCTGCATGATCATCTGCATGCCGGTGTTATCCGTGGCGCCTGCCTGGGCGCCGGCGCTGGCGCCGTTTTCTTCAGCCATGTCGTTCCTTTTGCTCTATAGGATTGGTCAATTAAAGGTTATGGGGGCGGTCGCGGGCGATTTCAGCCCTGCTCCTCCTTGGACGCGGTCTTCTTTTTTCTTGGCTTGCCTTTCTTGGCCGCCTTGTCCTTGCTGTGGCGCGCGACCGGTTGGTTATCGCTGAGCCACTGGGTCAAGCCGCCGCTGAGCATGTAAACCTGAGTGAATCCCAGTTTGGTCAGGCGGGTGGCCATCTGCGGCGCAATCTGCCCGCGCTGGCAGTACAGCAGCAGCGGCCGCTCCTTGTTCTTCAGAAGCTGCTGGTTGCCGGCCTCGATTCGGGACGGCGGCATATGCAGCGCCCCGTTGATGTGGGACTTGGCGAAGTCGGTACTGTTGGAGACATCCAGGATCAGCGGATCCTCTCGATTGATCAGGCGTACCGCTTCCAGCGTACTGATTTCTTTCCACTTGCGCCCCAGACGCGCGACCTCCCACGCCAGCCAGGCGACCAGAATGGCCACGAACAAGCCGGACAGCAGAAGGTTGTTGCCGATAAATTCAACCAGACGTTCCATGCGATAAAGCAATGCGATAAAAGCTCGCCATTATCCGCCATTCCCGCAACTCGTGCCAGCGCTTGCCCAACGAGTGTGGAATAATTTGGGTTCGATTCAGACCCCGAGGCCCGCATGCCCGCACATTCTCCCGTGGTTTTGTTAATTCTGGATGGCTGGGGCCATCGTGAAGCGGCCGCCGACAACGCCATCAGCGTCGCCCGCACGCCCAATTGGGATCGCCTATGGGCCGAGGCGCCGCACGCCTTTCTGGTCACTTCGGGCGAGCACGTGGGGTTGCCGGATGGCCAGATGGGCAATTCGGAAGTCGGCCACATGAATCTGGGCGCCGGACGCGTGGTGTATCAGGAGCTGACGCGGATCAACAAGGCGATCCGGGAGGGGGAATTCCAGCGCAATGCCGCCTTGCTCGAGGCGACCGCGGCGGCTCGAACCAGCGGCGGCACTCTACACCTTCTGGGCTTGCTCTCCCCCGGCGGCGTTCACAGCCATGAGGATCACCTGCTGGCGATGCTCCAACTGGCGCTGAAGGAAAATGTCTCGCGCGTGGCGGTGCATGCCTTCCTCGACGGTCGCGACATGCCGCCGCGCAGCGCCGAGCCCTCGCTGCAAAAACTGCAGCAAGCGGTTGATGCCGACAGCCGGGCCCAAGTGGCCAGCCTGTGCGGTCGATACTATGCCATGGACCGCGACCAGCGCTGGGAACGCACGCAGCGCGCCTGGCGCCTGCTGGTCGACGCACAAGCAGACCAAGTGGCCGACAGCGCCGCCCAGGGCCTGGACGCCGCTTATGCGCGCGGTGAGGACGATGAATTCGTGCAGCCGACGCGAATCGGTGACCCCTGCCCGATCGTTGATGGTGATGTGGTGGTATTCATGAACTTCCGCGCTGATCGGGCGCGCCAGCTGACCCGTGCACTGGTCGAGCCTGATTTCGACGGTTTCGAGCGACGACGGCCGGAACTTGCTGCCATGGTCACCCTGACCCGCTACCACGATGACTTCCCCTGCCCGGTTGCGTTCCCGCCCGAGACCTTGCCCCGATTACTCGGCGAGGTGGTGGCAACGGCCGGCATGAAACAGCTGCGCATGGCCGAAACCGAGAAATACGCGCATGTGACCTATTTCTTCAACGGCGGTGAGGAAACCGTGTTCAGCGGTGAAGACCGCGTCCTGATTGCCTCGCCCAAGGTGGCCACCTACGATCTCAAGCCCGAAATGAGCGCGCCGGAGCTATCGGAAAAGCTGGTTGAGGCCATCGGCAGCGGCGATTACGATCTGATTGTCTGCAACGTTGCCAACCCGGATATGGTCGGCCACAGCGGCAAGATGGAGGCCGCGGTGCGCGCGGTTGAAACCGTCGATGAGTTGCTGGGGCGCGCGCTGCTTGCTGTGGATCAGGCTGGCGGGGAAATGCTGGTCACCGCCGATCACGGCAACGTCGAACAGATGACCGATCCGGAAACCGGCCAGGCGCATACCGCCCACACACTCAACCCGGTGCCGCTGGTTTACTTCGGCCCGCGCACGCCGAGCCAGATGCGGGACGGCAGTTTGCGTGATATCGCGCCGACTTTGCTCAAACTGCTGGGCCTGACCCAGCCCGAGGAGATGACAGGCCACCCGCTGTTTGATGTGGCCGCCTGATTGCTCGATGCCGGCCGGGTTTCAGCGCCGGCGTACCGGCGGCCGGCGCGGCCGGTCGGCCGGGTGGCCATCCGCTTCCTGCCGACTGCGTCTGGCTGGACGGCTTGGCCCGGTGGTTGTTCTGGTATTGGGGTCGCTCTGCATCCTGAACGGGGTGGCCTGGGCGGCTGATCCGGCCGAACTCGAGAGCCGCCTGGAGCAACTTCGCGCCGACATCGCCCGGATCCAGAGCCGGCTGGATGCCGATCTTGCCAGTCGCGATGAGCTGCAGTTGGAACTGGCCCGCTCAGAGCGCCTGGTGGCCGAAGCCGATCGCAATCTGCGCATCACCGAATCCGCCCTGGTCGACACCCAGGCCGGGATTGATGATACCGAAGCGCGCATTGCGGCCATCACGAGCGAAATGTCCGACCTGCTCGAGATGCTCGGCGCGCAACTGCGGCTGGCCTATCAGCAAGGCGGTCAGTCGCGACTGAAACTCTTGCTGAACCAGGATGATCCGCGCCAGCTGGCGCGCCAGATGGCTTATCACGGCTACCTGTCGCGGGCCAGACTGGCGCTGTTGGCCGATCTTGAAGCACTGCAGCACCGCTTGCACGATAGCCGTGCCGAGTTGACTCGGGAGCTGGCACGGCTGAGCCAGCTGGAGACGCGGCAAACAGCGGATATCCGAGCGCTCCAGATCGCCCGTCAGGAACGCGATCAGGCCATCGAGAGTCTGCAAGGACGAATTGACTCGCAAGCGGCCGAGCTGGTCGCCATGGAGCGCGATGCGGCCGAACTCGAGGCACTGATCGAGGAGCTGGCCAGGGCACTGCGCGATATTCCGATGGACATCGAAGTGCCGTCCATCCTCAGTCTGCAAGGGCAACTCCCATTACCCGTGCAAGGCCCGCTCACGCGGCGCTTTGGCGAGGCGCGCGGTGGCGAACTGCGCTGGAACGGGTGGTTGATTGGAGCGGCCGCGGGAGCGGCAGTGCGCGCCATCGCCCACGGTCGGGTGGCCTATGCGGATTGGCTGCGTGGCTACGGTATGCTACTGATTCTTGACCACGGCGATGGGGTAATGAGTCTTTACGGCCACAACGAAAGCCTGCTGCATCAGGTCGGCGACTGGGTGGCGGCGGGTGATGAAATCGCCATCGTCGGTCAATCAGGCGGCGGTGAACCCGGTCTGTACTTCGAACTGCGTCGGGATGGTAGACCGGAAAACCCCAACGTCTGGCTGGTTCGCCCGTGACCGCCACCGCGTCCGTTGCCGGCGCCAGCTATGGCACGAACCCGGGCTTGTTGCGCACCGGCCTGTGGGGCGCGCTGAGTCTCTTTTTGCTCTACGCCATCAACACGGTCGCGGCAGCCGAGAAAACCCCGACCCTGGCGGTCATTATCGATGATCTGGGTTTTCGCCTGATCGAGGACCAGGCGGTGCTGGCACTGGACCCACGCATCAGCGTCGCCATCATTCCGAACGCACCGCTGGCCCGCCGCATGGCCGCAAAAGCCTATGCGCAGCAGCGTACCGTACTGGTTCACTTGCCCTTGTCGCAGGGCCCCAGCGGCGAATGCGACGCACCGATATGCCCCCGGCGCGAATGGTCTCCGGAGCGGATGCGTCAGCATCTGGCCTGGGCGTTCGAGGAAGTCCACGGCGCGACGGGTCTGAACAACCACCAGGGGAGTTTGTTCACTGCCGATCCGGCCGCGACAAGGCGGCTGATCGAAGGCCTGAAACTATTCAGTCGCGGCCGAGCCGAAGCGCCATTCGTGATCGACAGCCGGACAACGCCGGCCAGCCACCTGGCCAACCTGGCTTCCGCAGCGGGCTTTTATATGGCCGAGCGAGATGTATTCCTGGATCATGATCGACGACCGGAAGCCATGACTCGAGCATGGAACGCCGCCATTGACCGGGCTCGCAGCCAGGGACATGCCGTGGTGATTGGACACCCGCATCCGGAGACCATTGCGTTTCTTGACCAGGCGCTCGCGCTGCTGGAGTCTCAGGGCGTTGCGTTGGTGGCTTTGCCCGAGGTTTTGCAGGCCGCTGGTCGGGCCGAACCGGCAAGGCCCGCGCGAGCGGCTGCCCAAGCGGCTTATCGATCGCGGACTTCGCCACCGGGTCCATAGCCGAACGCGGGATCAAGCCGGTCGGCGATCAGCTCGTCGACCCAGGCCAGGTCGTCTCCATCAAGATCGCGACAGTAGGCGCCGACCTCGGCCCGTCGCACCTTGCGCATTTCCGGGTCCGAGGCATCGCGCAGCTTGAGCGAGTTGTTGCGGAAGTAGTTGTCTTCTTCCAGCTTGCGCATGTTGTCGAAATCGGTGAAAGCGATGGTTTGCTCAATTTCCTGCTCGCTGAAGTCTTCGCCGATGAAGCGGCTAATGGTGCTCAATGTGGCCCGCGGCTCCAGGCGCAAATCTTCGTAGCGCACGATCAGCGCATCCGGTCGCTTGTTGAACTGCTCGGCCCAGAAATTATGATAGCGAATCAGGGCCGGCAGGCCAAAATCGGGGTGGCGCAGGAATTCGCTGCGGTTGATGGCCTCGCGATCGATCGGAATGCCGGCTTCCCATTCCAGCAACTCGCGCTTGAAGGCCTTGGTGCGCTTGGTGTACTGGATGTACCAGGACACCACGATATCGCCGGGATGCCGGGCCACGAACAGGGTTTTCTTGCCCCTCAGCTCAGCCGAATCGGCCCTGAAACGCTCTGCGATCACGCGCTCCCAGCTGGAATAGCCGTTACTGATCAGCCAGCGCGGCAATCCCTTTTTCTGCAGCGCCAGCTCGTCGGACTTGAACACCCGGCGCGTGGAGATGCCGTAGTGCTGGGCATACAAATGCGTCAGCATGGTTCGAAGCCAGGTACCGCCGGTCTTGGGATGACGAATCATCAGCAAGTCGGCGCGCCTGAGCAGGCGCAGCTGCAGTTTGCGCAGGAGCTTCAGGCGCAGGACCACCCGCCAGCGCTTGGGCAAGGGTGCAGTCAGGACCAGGATGGTCCAGTGCAGGCCACGATCGAGGCTCAGTACCAAGGCAACTATCCGTACTCAGCGGGTCTGCCCACCTGGCGGCGGACAAACCAGATACTCAACGACCATCAAGGCCAGGTATAGCTGGCCTGCAGGCCCAGCGGCAGGCCCAGCCCCCAGTAGATCAGCAGGAAGGCGGTCCAGGTGATCGACAGCGCGATCGCATAAGGCAGCATCATCGAGATCAGGGTGCCGATGCCGGCATCCTTAAAGTACTTCTTGCAGAACACCACCACCAGCGGGAAGTACGGCAGCAGCGGGGTGAGGATGTTCGAGGTCGAATCACCGACGCGGTAAGCGGCCTGGGTCAGCTCGGGCGAAATGCCCAGCTGCATCAGCATGGGCACGAAGATCGGCGCAATGATCAGCCACTTGGCCGAGGCCGAGCCGACAAACAGGTTGACAACCATGGTCAAGACAATGATGCCGACAATGGTCAGCTGGGCCGGCAAATTGAGCGCCTGCAGGAATTCAGCGCCGTTGACGGCCAGCAGGATGCCCAGATTGGAGGCGGTGAAGGCGGCGATGAACTGGGCGGCGAAAAAAGCCATGACGATGTAGTAGCCCATGGATTCCATGGCCTTGGTCATGCCGGCAATGATGTCCTTGTGGGTTTCGATGGTGCCGGCCACATAGCCGTAGATGATGCCGGGAATCAAAAAGAAGATGAAGATCAGCGGCACAATCGAGCGCATCAGGGGCGCGCCGAAGGAGGTAATGCTCTCGTGGAATGCCAGCGCCGGGTTGGGGTCGCGCAATGGCGAGTCCGGCAGCAACACGATCACGGTCAGGGCGATCAGGGCGATCAGGATGCCCAGGCTGGCCCATAAAAGCCCGCGCGACTCGTTGGGCTTGAGTGCTTCCAGTTGCGGCATCTCGGACATGTCACCATCGACCGGCGTGTCCTTGATCAAGCGCGGCTCGACCACCTTGTCGGTCAGCCACCAGCCCACACTGATCACCAGCAGGCTTGAGGCGGCCATGAAAAACCAGTTGACCAGCGGGTTGATCTCGATCGTCGGTTCGATCAGCTGGGCTGCGGTCTGGGTGATGCCGGCCAGCATCGGGTCGATGGCCGAAGGAATGAAATTGGCCGAAAAGCCGCCCGAGACCCCGGCGAAAGCCGCCGCGATACCAGCCAGCGGGTGGCGCCCGACGGCATAGAACATGACCGCCGCCAGCGGGATAACGACCACATAGCCGGCATCGGCGGCGGTGTGACTCAAGATGGCGACCAGAATCACCATCGGGGTGAGCAGGCGCACCGAGGTCCAGCCCAGCAATCTTCTCAAACCGGCGTTGATGAAACCGGTGTGCTCGGCCACGCCGACCCCGAGCAAGGCGACCAGCACGATGCCCAGGGGGGCGAAGTTGACGAAGACCGAGACCATGTTGACCAGGAAATTGGCCATCTGGTCGCCGGACAGCTGGTTGACGACCTGAATGGCCTCACCCGTGGTCGGATGCTGGGCGTCGAACTGGATCGGGGCCAACGCCGCCGACAAGACCCAGACGATGATCATCAGCAGGAAAAACAGAACCGCCGGATCGGGCAGCTTGTTGCCGACGGTCTCGATGCCTCCGAGCACGCGTTCGACCCAGGTGCGTTCACCCGGCAGGACTCGGTGCAGATCCGGATTTCCGGCTGGGCCGGGATCTTTTTTCTTTTCGCTCATGCCTGTCTTCCCTCAGAAATGATGCACATTCACACTTACTCGTGACCCCAAGGGGCCGGCGGCGGCTCAACCGCCTGCTTCAGATCGAATTCGGCGCGCAAATGCCGCCCCGCTCGCGTCAGCCCATAGGCGAAATGGCTGCCGGGTACGACTTCCATGTACCAGAAGTTGGTGATGGATCCTTCCAGTTCGTGGGTCAGAAACAAGGCTTTGGAGTAATCGTCGACCGGAAAGGTCTGGCGCCAGGCCCGGCCCGGATCGGTGGTGTGTCCACCGTACCAGGTGACGGCCTCTTCGCTGCCGTCTTCATGGCGGTGATCGTGCTTGAGCCGGATCAACTCGGGTTCCAGCGTCAGCACCCAGGTGCGCGAGCGGTTGTCACCCACAAACAGGGGGATATCGATTTGCGTGGCGCTACAGCGGCGGACGTGGATGACCATACGCTCCGGCAGCCATCCGGCATCGAGTTCCTCATCGTAGGACACCAGTTGCCCCTCGAAAGCCTCTCCGCACAGGCTTTGCAGCGCCTGCCAGAACACTAGCTGCGGACGCTCGGCCTGGTTTGAGTCGGCCAGGGCCAGTGCGGGCAGAAGCAGTAGCGCGGGGATGCAGCAACGAAACACTCTGAGATTCATGGCAACGCGGTCGGGTGTCAAAGCGCTGAACCTTAGCATAGCCGCCCACTGCGAGCCAGCACTTATGGCCCGCTTCGTGCCGGCAAGGTCAGCGCGGTCGTCGTGGCCCATCCAGGGGCAGGACGGTCACTTTTTCGCCGGACTTGCCGTCCCGGATAGCGCAAGTACCCCGTTTTTTGACCTGCTCGATACGGATGACGGCATGCATGGGAATGTGCAGCGTCTCGACATCGGCGAATTCCTCGCGCAGGCGCTCTTCAGTTGGATCGATGACCAGCGACTCATCGGTCTCGAACACCAATTCCTGCACTTCGACGAAGCCGTAGCCGACGTCACTTCCGCTAACCCGGCGGCAGAATAGTTCGTAAACCTTGTTCTGGTTATGGAAGATGATTTTGAACACTAATCGTCCCTGTAGCGAAGATTGACGGATGACGGCCATAAGCGCAGCATCAGCGCTGCGACAACGCCAAAGCCGAAGCCGGCCAGATGCGCCGCCCACGCAACAGAATGCTGCTCCGGACCGAAAACGCTATATAGCAGCTGCAAGGTGAACCAGGAACCAATAACGAGCAAGGCCGGCACCCGGGCAAACTGCAGGTATAGCCCCAGCGGCAGCCACAGCCCGATTCGACGCGAAGGGAACAGGCCCAGGTAGACACCGATGATGGCCGATACACCGCCGCTGGCGCCAATAATGGCGATGCCTTCGCTGCCCTGCATGTGCCAGGCGGTCACCGCATTGGCCGCCGCGCCGAGGCCAATGAAAATGACCAGGAAACGCCAGTGACCCACTGCTTTCTCGACACTGATGCCAAACACCCACAGATAGGCCAGATTACCGACCAGATGTACCCAGTCGGCATGCAGGAACAGGGCGCTGGCCAGGCTGAATAATTGCAGCGCGCTAAGTCGGTCCAGCGGATCGGTCGCCGCCTGCATGATTTCATCGGGGCGGAAACCCCACAAGTGCAGCCAACCGTCGGCGTCAACGGCGGAACTGGCGACGAACCCCGCACTGACCATGATGATGGCAAGACTGCTGGCCAGCAGCATCCAGGGCCAGACCGTTTCCGGCCGATCGGTACTGTACAGCGAATATCCAGTGCTCACGGTTCGAGAAGAAACCGGTAATCGCGAAACTCCACCAGTGCTCCCTCGCGACGGATTTCGACCAGACGCGCGCCCTGGCCCAGTTCGTCTCCTTCCATTTTGCGTTCGCCGTTGATGAGAACGAAGCGGCTGCGCGGCTGGGCACTGAAAACATGGATACTCAAACTGAGTTCGGGCAGGTCACGGCGAATGGCCAGCGGCAACTCCCAGCGACGAACGAAATCCGAACGCTCCGGCGCCCAGGGTTCCGGATCGGTCTGTGCCGGCGCAGCTGCTTCCGCTGCCGGCGCCGCCGGTGCGGCGACCGTCGCAGTCGGGGCGGTCTGCTCAGCCGGCGCGGCAGGCGCCGGAGTCCGTGTCCGCCGGCGCGTCATTTGGGCCTCTTCTATCAGGCGCTGGGCCTCCTCGGCGCTCTCGACCGGGCGCTCGCGCTCAACCGGCGGTCTGGGAACATCGACCGCGCGTTGCGGTGCAGGGCGAGAGACGACGGTTACCGGGCGTTGCGCGGGGGATCGCCGATCAACTGCCGCCGGCTCTTCCAGCGGCGCGGCCTCGGCGGCATGTTCCGCCTCGGCGAGCTGCGCCGGCGCAGTTTCGGATTGCACCGTCTCAGCATCTTGATCAATCGTGGCGTCACGACTTTGCGAATCCGCTGACGGCTGCGCCGACGCCGTATCCCGATCGAATCCGGCCACCCAGTCTTGCAGTGGCCCGCCCCACCACAAGGCTGCCGGCACCGCCATCACCGCCAACACCAGCGCCAAGACAGCCAGCATCCGGCGCGGCCGGGGTGATGGGCCTGAAAGCGGCTGCGACGGCGCCGAAGCGAGGTCCGGACTTTGGCCCAGGCGGCGCTGGGCGTCTGATTTACGCAAGGCGTCGAGAATATAGGACACGGGCGATCAGTCTCCTTGTGGCGCCAGGCTCAGCGAAGGCCCGTCAACGTGGGGTGCCTTCAGAAACAGGCGTGTTGCCGGACCGATCATACCGTCGTCACGCAAACCGTTGCGACGCTGAAAGCCCTCCACCCAGCGCTCGAACTCCGCATCAAAGCGCTCATCCATGGCGCCGGTCCACGGCTCCCGCTCGAGCAAGGTTGCTAGGCTTTTCATTTGCGCGACGGAATCGGACTGATCGCCCCGGCGCAGGATCTGACCGCTGTCGGGCCAGATAACGTAGAAATCGCCCAACCAGCGCCGGTCAATCTGCCGCATGGGGGCCCTGAAATGCTGTCCGGCGTGGCGCAGCAGCAATTGATCCTCTTCGATCCCGACCAACAAAACGTGCGGCGCCACGCCGCTGGCGTCCGGCGCCAACCGGACGATAACGGGCAGATTGATCTGGGCGATGTAGGCCCAGTTACCGCGCAAGGCCAGACAGGCGACGCCGCCCACCGTCGTGCCGGGTGTTAGGCACGAGCGGCTGATGTCGTCGCGGCTCAATCCCGGCCATGCCATTGCTGCTTCGCTCCAGGCGCTGGCCGCGGTGGCATCCGCAATCACCGCTTGCCAAGCCGGCCGTGAGTTCACGCTCTCCTGCTCGCCGGCTTCAATCATCAACCAGCCAATCCAGCCGCCGCCGCCAAGCACGGCAAGCACCGCAGCAACGGCAACCAGGCCGCGCAGCCAGCCGCTGCCGTCTTCCTCGTCCTCGCCGGCCACCTCGCGCGCCGCCGCTCGCACCAGGCGCGCATCGATGCGATCGCGCTCTTCCACATATCCGGCCGTAAGCGCCCGGTCAGCAATGATATTGATCAGCCGCGGCACGCCATCACTGACCTCGAACAAGGCTCTCAAGCCATCTTCCGTAAACGGGCAGCGCGGCGCACCGGCGACGGCCAGGCGATGACGGACATAAAGCGCTGTCTCGTCGCGGTTGAGCGGGTCGAGGTGAAACCGGGCGGTGATCCTCTGCGCCAGCTGACGCAACTCCGGCCGCGCCAGCACGCTGCGCAACTCCGGCTGGCCCAGCAGCAGAATCTGCAGCAGTTTGTCGGTGGCCGTTTCCAGGTTGGTCAGTAGACGAATCTGTTCCAGGCTTTCCCGGCTCATGTTCTGAGCCTCATCAACGATCAACACGACGCGTTGGCCATCCGCATGAGCCTTGAGAAGGTGCTGGTTGAGCGCCTCGTGCAAAGCCTGCAGGCTATCGGCCTGGTCCGGCAAGCTCACCTCCAGTTCGGTGCAGATCGCTCGCAACAATTCCGGCGGCGAGTAGGTGGGGTTGAGAATAAGGGCGACCTGCGTGTTCTCGGGCACCTGCTCCAGAACCACGCGACACAGGGTGGTTTTGCCCGTGCCGACCTCGCCGGTCAGCTGGACGAAGCCGCCGCTGCCGCCGGTGCCGACGCCGTAGAGCAGGTGCGCCAGAGCGTCCTGGTGACGCTGGCTGAGATAAACAAAGCGCGGGTTGGGCGTGATCGCGAACGGCCGCTCTTTCAGGCTGTAAAAATACTCGTACATCGTTACTCGGACAACGCCAGCAGCGAAGCGTTGCCGCCCACCGCCGCGGTATTCACGGTCAGGGTCCGTTCTGTAACGAAGCGCAGCAGATAGTTCGGTCCGCCGGCTTTCGGGCCGGTGCCGGACAGCCCCTCGCCGCCAAAGGGTTGAACGCCAACCACTGCGCCGGTCATGTTGCGGTTGACATAGGCGTTGCCGACATGGACACGGCGCGCAATGCTTTGCTGGACCCGATCGATTCGGCTATGCACCCCCAGGGTCAAACCGAAACCGGTGTTGTTGATGGCCTCGATGACAGCGTCGATATCGCGCGCCCGATAGCGCACGACATGCAGGATGGGGCCAAAGATTTCTCCATCCAGTTGGCTGATGCGGTCGATTTCATAGGCGCGAGGCGCGAACCAGTGGCCCGGCGGCAGGTTCTCCGGCAGCTCGACGGCGGCAACCAGTCGCGCCTCTTTATCCATGCGGCTGGCGTGGGTTTGCAGCATGTCCAGCTGCTTTGGGTCGATCACCGGTCCAATATCCGTTTCCAGCAGCGCTGGATCGCCGAGGCGAATTTCGCGCATGGCCCCGGCCAGCATTTCGAGGACGCGGTCGGCGATTTCCCGCTGCAGGCAAAGAATTCGCAGCGCCGAACAGCGCTGTCCAGCGCTGTGAAAGGCGGAACTGATCACGTCGCGCACGACTTGTTCCGGCAACGCGGAAGAGTCGACGATCATGGCGTTCTGTCCACCGGTCTCGGCGACCAGCGTGGCCAAAGGACCATCACGCTCGGCCAGGCTGCGGTTGATGGCGCGCGCGGTTTCGGTGGAACCGGTGAAGGCAACGCCGGCCACGCGCGGATCACGCGTCAGCGCCGCCCCCAGATGACCGTCCCCCGGCAGCCCGATCAGAACATCCTCCGGCACGCCGCACTCGTGCATCAGTTGTACAGCCCGCCGCGCGATAAGGGGCGTCTGCTCGGCCGGCTTGGCAATCACACTGTTGCCCGTCACCAAGGCTGCGAGGATCTGGCCGCTGAAGATGGCCAGCGGAAAATTCCACGGGCTGATACAGACGAATACGCCCTTGCCGTGGTAGCGCAGCTGATTGCTTTCTCCGGTCGGCCCCGGCAGCACGATCGGCCCGTCAAGGCGCTCACGTGCCTGCATGGCGTAATAGCGGCAGAAATCGACCGCTTCGCGCACCTCGGCCAGCGCATCCTTGAGCGTCTTGCCGGCTTCTCTGACACACAGCGCCATGAGTTCGGCGCGATGTTGCTCGTAGGCATCGCCGATACGATCGAGGACGTCGGCGCGCTCGGCTGCGCCGAGCGCATCCCAGGCCGACTGCGCCGCCGCGGCCCGGGTCACGGCTTCCTGCGCTGCGTCCTCGCCATGGCAGAGGATAGTCCCGATCGGCTCGTCCAGTGCAGCCGGGTTGAAGCGCATCTCGGTTTGCGACGTGTCTGCCGATGCTTTTTCGACCCAGCGCTGCGCACCGCGCGCCTCCATTTCCCGTTTCAGCGCGTTGCGTGCGGCCAGATGCGCGAAGTTCAGGCCGGAGGAATTGCGCCGCTGGGCACCGTAGAGGTGCATTGGCAGCGGAATGCCCGGGTGGACCAGCGAGTCGAGTTCGGCCACCCGCTCGATGGGATCGCTGACCACTGCCTCGGGCGGTAGCTTCTCATCGACGATGCGATTGACGAACGAGGTGTTGGCGCCATTTTCCAGCAAACGGCGAACCAGATAGGGCAACAAGTCCTTGTGATCGCCCACCGGCGCATAGACCCGACAGGCCACCCGCTTGCCCTGTTGCGCCAGCACCTCTTCGTACAGGTCGCGACCCATGCCGTGCAGGCGCTGATACTCGAACTCCGCCCCCGGCGCGGCCATTTCGGTAATGGCGGCGATGGTGTGGGCGTTATGGGTGGCAAATTGCGGGTAAAACGCCTCGGGTTGCTCGAGCAACTTGCGGGCGCAGGCCAGGTAGGACACATCGGTATTGCACTTGCGGGTAAACACCGGATAGTCGACATGTCCTTCGATTTGGGCATGCTTGATCTCGGTGTCCCAGTAGGCCCCCTTGACCAGGCGCACCGGGATGCGATGCCCGCTGGCGCGGGCCTTCTCGGCCAGCCAGTCGATCGCGGCCCAGGCCCGTTTTTGATAAGCCTGCAAGGCCAGACCAAAACCATTCCAGTCGGCCAGCTCGCTGTCGGCCAGAACGGCCGCGAAGACCCGTAGCGACAGATGCAGGCGTTCAGCCTCTTCAGCATCCACGGTCAGGGCCACGCCTTGCTGCTGCGCCAAGCGTGCCAGCCCGCGCAGGCTGGGCATCAGTTCGGCCATGACGCGGTCTTCCTTGGCATATTCATAGCGCGGATGCAGGGCGGACAGTTTGACCGAGATACTGGCGGCGGCGAACGGAGAACCCTCATCGCTGTTGGTGCCGACCGAGCGGATCGCGTCTTCGTAGGCCTGCCGGTAACGCTCGGCATCACGCACCGTCAGGGCTGCCTCACCCAGCATGTCAAAGGAATAGCGGTAACGGCGGTTGTCCGGCAACATGGCCCGGCCGAGCGCGGCGTCGATGGAGTCACCCATCACATACTGGTGGCCCATGATGCGCATGGCCTGCCGAATCGCCAGTCGGATCACCGGCTCGCCGGACTTGTTGGCCAGTCGGCGCAAGGCATCACCGATGTTGCGCGTCGTCACCGTCTTCATGCGCACCAGCTTGCCGGTCAGCATCAAGCCCCAGGTCGAAGCATTGACGAACAGGGATTCACTCTTGCCCAGGTGAGCCTCCCAGTTGGCGTCGGCCAGCTTGTCCGAGATCAGCTCCTCGGCGGTCTCGTTATCGGGGATTCTGAGCAGCGCCTCGGCCAGGCACATCAGCACCACGCCCTCCTCCGAGGACAGATCATATTCGCGCATGAAGGCTTCCATGGCCCCGGCCTCGCGCGCTCGGGCACGCACGCGGACCACTAGATCCACCGCATGCCATCGAATGCGTTCTCGGGCCGCGCGATCCAGATCGATGCGGTCAAGCAGGAAGCGCACATGGCCTTCCTCGTCAAGCTCCCAAGCCTGGTCCAACAACTGATCCGAGCGCGTGGGTTCGAAAGCCTCGGGACACACGAAAATTCTCGCT
>SLJA01000094.1 GCA_007135355.1 Wenzhouxiangella sp. | reverse complement strand
TGTCCTTGGCCTCGTTGAAGAAGTCGAGGATGAAGGTCTGCTTGCCCGGAAACCGCCGGTTGAGGCGCGACAGGGTCTGGACGCAGTCCACGCCGGCCAGCTTCTTGTCCACGTACATGGCGCACAGCTTGGGCTGGTCGAAGCCGGTCTGGAACTTGTTGGCCGCGATCATGACGTTGTACTCGGCCGTGTCGAAGGCCTCGGCCAGGTCGCGACCCTTGAGACCGGGATTCAGCAGGCGGCTGGTCTCGGAGACTTCTTCAGGGATCACCTCATCCGGCGGCACCGGCCCCGAAAAGGCCACCATCGGGTGGATGTCGTTGTAACCCTTTTCCTGGATGTGGGCCTGCATCGCCAACTGGTAGCGCACAGCCTCCTGCCGGCTGGCAGTCACCACCATGGCCTCGGCCTGGCCGTCGAGCAGGTGGCGGACATTCGACCTGAAATGCTCGACGATGACCTCCACCCGCTGGGCGATGTTGTAAGGGTGCAGGCGAACCCACTTAGCCAGCGTGCGCGAAGCCTTGCGGGAATCCACCTCCGGATCGTCGCCCTCGGGATGGGCCAGCTTCCAGGCGGTGCTGTAGGTGACGTAGTTGAGCAGCACGTCGAGGATGAACTCTTCCTCAATGGCCTGGCGCATGGAGTACAGGTGGAAGGGTTCGGGCCGATTGTCGGCGCTGCGGGGCTGGGTCGGATCCGGCTCCCGGCCAAACAATTCCAGGGTCTTGGCCTTGGGCGTGGCGGTGAAGGCGTAGTAGCTGATCTTCTCGCTGGGCCGGCGGGAGGCCACCGCGGCGTCCAGCAGGGCTTCCGCGCTGATTTCGCCATTCTCCTCGTCCAGGGTCTCCCCGGCGGCCGCCAATAGCGCCTTGAGCTTGCTGGCTGAGCTCCCCGTCTGCGAGGAATGGGCCTCGTCGGCGATCACCGCGTAGTTCCCCTCGGCCAGCTGCGGGCGCTTGTCCAGGGCGTCGAACAGCGCCGGGAAGGTCTGGATGGTGACGATGATGATGCGGGTGTTGCTGGACAGCGCCTCGGCCAGCTGCTCGGACTTGCTGGTGTTGCCGATGTCGCGGGTGATCCGGCACACCACGCCGTGGGCGTGCTCGAACTGATAGATCGTCTCCTGCAGCTGGCTGTCGAGCACGGTGCGGTCGGTCACCACGATCACCGAGTTGAACAGCTTCTGGCCGTCCTGACCGTAAAGATTGGCCAGCTGGTGGGCAGCCCAGGCGATGGAATTGGACTTGCCCGAGCCCGCGCTGTGCTGCACCAGGTAACGCTTCCCCGGCCCCTCGGCCCGGGTGGCCTCGATCAGCCGATTGACGACGTCCCACTGGTGGTAGCGCGGAAAGATCAGCGTCTCGCGGGTGGTGCGCCGGCCGTGGAAGTCCTCGCTGGTCTTTTTCTCCAGGTGCAGGAACCGGCAAAGGATTTTCAGCCAGGCATCCGGGACAAAGACCTGCTCCCACAGGTAGCTCGTCGCATAGTGGTTTTCATCGGCCGGCGGCGGGTTGCCGGCCCCGCCCTCTTCCGATCCCCGGTTGAAGGGCAGGAAGTAGGTGTGCATGCCGGCCAGCTTGGTGGTCATCGCCACCTCGGCCTGGCTGACCGCAAAATGCACCAGCGCGCCGCGCTTGAAGGTCAGCAGCGGCTCCGGCTTGCGGGTGACTGGATCCTTGACCGGCCGATCCTGCCGGTACTGGCGCTTCGCGTTTTCGACGGTTTGCTTGAACTGGCTCTTGAGTTCCATCGTGGCGGTGGGAATGCCGTTGACGAACAGCACCAGGTCCAGGCGCGGGTTGTAACTCTGACCGCCGTTACCGGCCTCGCGGGCATGCGGCGAATAGGACACCTCGGGCACCACCCGCAGCCGGTTGGCGCGGTAGCGGGCCAGGGTGTCGGGGTTCATGCCGTGATCGGGCTGGAAGCTGCACAGGTCGAATTTCACGCCGGGCACCTTGAATCCGTGCCGCAGCACTTCCAGCGTCCCGCCCCGCTCCAGCTCTCGCACCACCTTCTGCACGAACACCGATGCCGGCGCCTGCGGGTTGGCCTTGCAGAACTTTTCCCAGCGCGCCGGCCAGGCCTCCTGGATGTAGGCCAGCAGATCCTCGGTATAGAGCGCCGTCGTCCGGTCGTAGCCGCTGGCGGAACCGGTCAGCCAGCCGGCGGCGACCATCGCATCGATGATGTCCTGCTGGAATTGCTGTTCCCGGCTGTCAGCCATATCGTCTCCTGCGCTGCGCCCAATGATGCCTTACATCGGCTGGCCCTTCAGAAACACCTCCAAAGCATATTCCAGTCGCTGCAGTGAATGTCGATGCTTTTCAGGCTTCATTTTCCTGATATTGACCAACTTCCACTGGATCGCAGGCAAGTGCTTCACACCCTTTACCGGAAACAACGACCACTCTGGCTCACCGCGCTTGAATGAAAGCAGGAATCGAGCATCATCTGCTGACATCCATGCAGAAAGCTTTTGGAGAAGTACGCGACGACTTTCATCCAAACGCGCCAGCGACATCTCGGCGCGCGACATCCCGGCGAACTCGGCCAAGTAGACCTGATCCAGGGGCTTCCAGCGCGGCAGCAGCAGTTCGTGCATTGGCCTCGGATGACTAAGCAAATAGACGAGGAATCCCTCAAACACTCTGCGGTCCAGACCATCCGCTTCCAGCAACAAGCCAACATCGAACAAATCCCGAGGATGCTGACGATCCAGCGCTGCGCAAATCTTGCCGCCGTACAAGTCTGGAAGAGAAACCACGCGTACTGCGGCAAACCCGAATTCCTGCTCAACCTCACCGACGACATCAAGCCGATCCGGCGGATGCAGCGTCCCTCGCAATACGGGCGAGATTTCTATCTTGACCTGGACACCACCCCGGCGAACCAGGGCTCTTTGCTCATCCGGACGCTGCTGCCGCAGATCCACCTGGACTCCGGGCAGCCGGGCAGCCATCTGTCTGGTCATTCGCTGCAGTACCGCGCTGCACTGCCTCAAGGCTTCGTCGCGCGGCAACAGCGGCAGGAAAACTAGATCAATGTCCACTGAAAGCCGCGGCAAAGGCTGGACGAAGAAATTGATTGCCGTTCCACCCTTCAGTGCAAAACAAGGCTCGTCATCAACAAAAGGAAGCAGCGAAACCAATAGCCTGACCTGCTCGCGGTAGCGGTTTTCAAGCGCCATGGAGGAATTCCGTCGGCACGGTGATTTGAAACTCGCGATCCAGCCTGCCTCCAGGACAGAGCTGCCGCTTTCCAGAGCCCAGATCAAGCCGCTGCCGATCCAGGCGGGAATTCCAGGCGTGACCGGCATGCCGAGCGAGCAGCAGAAAAACACGCTTGGTCCGCACCGAACCGCAGCTCTCCAACATGGCTTGCAACAGCCCCGGCCGCAGGGTGTTTAGTCCGTTAAATGTGTCGACCAGGACGCTGCTGAAAAGCAGCTCGTTGGGCGTGACCGCGATCCACTCCAGGATTGCACGCTCGGGAGCCGAGACTTGCAGGCCGAAGGCTTTCCCAGGAGGCGCATAGTGGACAAAACTGTCCTTGATATCCGCCCCCAAGTCCTTATCGACATGAAACTCGACTGGCCCGACCCAGTCAGAATCCATCAACCAGTGTGGTGGACGGGCTTTGCCGCTACCGAACAGGTGCAGTTTTTCCTGCCCAATCGGCAAATAGTGGGACAGTCCCTGAAGCCCCAACGCCGTCAGACCGCCCGGCCAGAATCGCGGCAAACCGGAGTTTCCAATTGCCTGCAGGGCGAAGACAGCGCTTTCCCAGCTCAAAGAATCGCCCGCACGGCTGTAAGCCCCATGGCCTACTCGTTGAAGCCAGCCGCCCCCGGCCAGCTTGCGGGCCTGGTCCGCGCTGACATCACGCGAAGCCAGCCAGGCCGTCGTCACAACGGCGCCGGCCGGCATCTGCTGGAGAAGTTGTTTTACTCGCACGAACCAATGCGACCGTATTGTCCTATTTCAGGCCGTATAGTAAACCGTGCTTGGTTTGCATTTCAATCTCAAATAGCCCTATTACGCCTATTTTGAGCAGTTTTTTGAACTGACACGGCCCGCGGTCAGTTAGAACCATCAAGGTCCGGATAATTACCCCCGCCCATCAAGTCGATGGCATCAGCCTTGCGCTGTTTTCCATGAATGCTGTGCTACGGATGCGGCACTCACTTTCTCGTCCTGCCAATCCCCATAAGTCTGCCCCCTGCCCCCGAGCTTCCATGAAATTCGGCCATTGGCGCTGCGCCCTGCGACAACCGCGGCAGCAGCGCTGGGACTTGAAAACGCAAAGTCGGTGGCGAAGCGTCGCTTGCCGTCACCGGTCTCGATCAAGACCCCATCGTCGCAGAGTTGCTGATAGAGGCTTTGGTAACCGCCATCAACACCGGTCCACTCTCCGCGCGTCTGCGAGCCTTCCAGTACGTAGAACTCGCCGTCGATTTCCTCGCCGACTGCCTGGATGCCGTAGCGCGGCACTTCGAAGATGAATCGGGGCGACTTGTCGGGCGTCGAGTGCTCTTCAGGCGCTGCCGGTCGGGAGGGTCTAGCCGTCTCGCGCAGGAAATCGAAGCCCAGCACCGGCAGCACTGTGCGGATCTGCTCGATGAAAAACGCCATGTCGGCGCGGTCCGACTCCGGCAGGTTGATGTAGTCGTGGGCGGTGCCGTTGATCAGCCGGCAGCGGCCGACCTGGCCGGCCGTCTGGATCAGGAGGCTTTCCAGGTACTTGACGTGGGCCTTGGTCAGGTTCTGATCCTTGCTGGTGACCAGGCAGACCTTTTCCCAGAAGTCCTTGCCGCCGCCGGACGCTGACTCGGGGCGGTTGTGCTGCTTCCGGCGGGTGCTGACGTCGTCGCTCTCGCCGATGTAGACCAGCGGGCGCAGGCTGTTCTCCGGATCGGGGCCGACCAGGAAGTAGATGCCGGTGCGGCCGCACTCGGGGCGCTGGACCAGCTCGCTGAGCTTGCTGCGCGGGCCGGTCAGCACATGGCCCGTCCAGTTCATGATCTCGGCCGTCAGCAGGCCGTTGGGCGTGCCGTCGACCAGGAAAAGTCGGATGCTGCGGCCCTGGGTCATGCCGTCTCCGTTTCAGTGGTTTCGGCAGGCGACGATGCGCCCAGTGGAGGCTGCCAGGCGCGCACGTCGATTTTGCCGGTGACGGCGGCCGAGATCAGGGCGGAGCGACGCTCCTGAAGCAAGGCAATCACATCGGTCGCTTCTTGCACCAATGCGTCAAGCTCAGCGGTCTCCTTTTCCAAAAAAGCGACCAGTTCTGCCTGCTCTTGAATTGGCGGCACTGTAGTCCTCAACTCAGCGACATCTTCGAGCGAAAGCTGGATCTTGGTACCACCATAT